>NZ_JBMKJN010000020.1:0-77665 GCF_049236805.1 Enterobacter cloacae complex sp. XAL002 | reverse complement strand
ACGTGAGAGGTGTTGATGGTGATACCACGAGCTTTTTCTTCTGGTGCGTTATCGATCTGGTCGAAAGCACGAGCAGCACCGCCGTAGGTTTTAGCCAGTACGGTAGTGATTGCAGCAGTCAGGGTAGTTTTACCATGGTCAACGTGGCCGATAGTACCAACGTTGACGTGCGGTTTTGTACGTTCAAATTTTTCTTTAGACACGGCTATATTCCTTACTATAGTGCTCTCCCCTTCGGAGAGAGCACGGGACTTAGGTTTTAATCCTGTGGATTACTTACCACGGGCTTCGATAACGGCCTGAGCTACGTTGTTCGGCGCATCATCATACTTCAGGAATTCCATAGTGTATGATGCACGACCTTTGGTCAGAGAACGCAGCTGAGTTGCATATCCGAACATTTCAGACAGCGGAACTTCAGCGTGGATCTTAACGCCAGTTACTTCGGATTCCTGACCACGCAGCATACCGCGACGACGGCTCAAGTCACCGATAACGTCACCGGTGTTCTCTTCCGGAGTTTCTACTTCAACCTTCATGATTGGCTCAAGCAGAACTGGTTTTGCTTTCTTAAAGCCTTCTTTAAAGGCAATAGACGCAGCCAGTTTAAACGCCAGTTCAGAGGAGTCAACGTCGTGGTAAGAACCGAAGTGCAGACGAACACCCATGTCTACAACCGGGTAACCAGCCAGAGGACCAGCTTTCAGCTGCTCCTGGATACCTTTATCAACGGCAGGGATGTATTCGCCAGGAATTACACCACCTTTGATGTCGTTGATGAACTCGTAACCTTTAGGGTTAGAGCCCGGCTCCAGTGGGTACATGTCGATCACAACGTGACCGTACTGACCGCGACCACCAGACTGCTTAGCGTGTTTACCTTCAACATCGGTAACTTTCGCGCGAATCGCTTCGCGGTAAGCAACCTGAGGTTTACCCACGTTCGCTTCAACGTTGAATTCACGCTTCATACGGTCAACGATGATGTCCAGGTGCAGTTCACCCATACCAGCGATGATGGTCTGGTTAGATTCTTCATCAGTCCATACGCGGAATGATGGGTCTTCTTTCGCCAGACGGCCCAGAGCCAGACCCATTTTTTCCTGGTCAGCTTTGGTTTTTGGTTCAACCGCGATGGAGATTACCGGCTCAGGGAATTCCATACGCTCCAGAATGATCGGGTGATCCGGGTCACACAGGGTGTCACCAGTAGTCACGTCTTTCAGACCGATAGCAGCAGCGATGTCGCCCGCACGAACTTCTTTGATCTCTTCACGTTTGTTAGCGTGCATCTGTACGATACGGCCAAAACGTTCACGCGCCGATTTCACGGAGTTCAGGATGGTGTCACCGGAGTTAACCACACCAGAGTAAACGCGGAAGAAGGTCAGGTTACCCACGAATGGGTCGGTAGCAATTTTGAACGCCAGCGCAGAGAACGGCTCGTCATCACTTGCGTGACGCTCAGCCGGAGTATCTTTACCGTCGTCCAGGATGCCGTTGATCGCAGGAACGTCAACCGGGGATGGCAGGTAGTCAACTACCGCATCCAGCATTGCCTGAACACCTTTGTTCTTGAACGCAGAACCACAGGTTACCAGGATGATTTCGTTGTTCAGAACACGCTGACGCAGAGCAGATTTGATCTCTTGCTCAGTCAGTTCTTCACCACCCAGGTATTTCTCCATCAGCTCTTCAGAAGCTTCTGCTGCGGATTCGATCAGGTTCTGGTGCCATTCGTCAGCCAGGTCCTGCATCTCTGCCGGGATATCTTCGTATTCGAAGGTAACGCCCGCATCTGCTTCGTTCCAGTTGATGGCTTTCATTTTCACCAGGTCGATAACACCGGTGAAGCCTTCTTCAGCACCAATTGCCAGCTGAAGCGGAACAGGGTTCGCGCCCAGACGGGTTTTGATCTGGCCAACAACTTTCAGGAAGTTAGCACCCATACGGTCCATTTTGTTAACGAACGCGATGCGTGGAACTTTATATTTGTTAGCCTGACGCCATACGGTTTCAGACTGTGGCTGAACACCACCAACTGCGCAATAAACCATTACCGCGCCGTCAAGAACACGCATGGAACGTTCTACTTCGATGGTGAAGTCAACGTGCCCTGGGGTGTCGATGATGTTTACGCGATGCGGTTCGTACTGCTTAGCCATACCTGACCAGAAAGCAGTAGTCGCTGCGGAGGTGATAGTAATACCACGCTCCTGCTCCTGTTCCATCCAGTCCATGGTGGCTGCGCCGTCATGAACTTCACCGATTTTATGGTTTACACCGGTGTAGAACAGAATACGTTCGGTAGTAGTGGTTTTACCGGCGTCGATGTGCGCACTGATACCGATGTTACGGTAGCGTGCGATGGGTGTTGTACGAGCCATTTGATTCCTCGTTTATATCTTTAGGCGTTCAGTTAAGTTACCCAGAGCGGGCGGCTTCTCTGAAGCGCCCGCCTGGTGACTACGACTCCGAAGGGATTACCAACGGTAGTGTGCGAACGCCTTGTTGGCTTCTGCCATACGGTGAACGTCTTCACGTTTCTTAACTGCAGTACCTTTGTTTTCTGCAGCATCAGAAAGTTCGTTCGCCAGACGCAGAGCCATGGATTTATCACCGCGTTTACGAGCAGCTTCAACGATCCAACGCATTGCCAGAGCATTACGACGAACCGGACGAACTTCAACTGGAACCTGATAAGTAGAACCACCAACGCGGCGAGACTTAACTTCTACAGTCGGGCGCACGTTGTCGAGAGCGACTTCGAAAGCTTCCAGTTCATTTTTACCAGAACGCTGAGCCAGGGTCTCCAGCGCGCTGTATACGATTGCTTCTGCAGTAGATTTTTTACCATCTACCATCAGGATATTTACAAATTTTGCCAGCAGTTCTGATCCGAATTTCGGATCTGGAAGAATTTTACGCTGACCAATGACGCGACGACGTGGCATGGGATTACTCCGTTGTTAATTCAGGATTGTCCAAAACTCTACGAGTTTAGTTTGACATTAAGATAAATCAGTTTGGCCTTACTTAACGGAGAACCATTAAGCCTTAGGACGCTTCACGCCGTACTTGGAGCGAGCCTGCTTACGGTCTTTAACACCTGAGCAGTCCAGCGCACCACGAACGGTGTGGTAACGAACACCCGGAAGGTCTTTAACACGACCGCCACGGATCAGGATCACGGAGTGCTCCTGAAGGTTGTGACCTTCACCACCGATGTAGGAAGTCACTTCGAAACCGTTAGTCAAACGCACACGGCATACTTTACGCAGTGCGGAGTTTGGTTTTTTAGGAGTGGTGGTATATACACGAGTACATACGCCACGTTTCTGCGGGCAGGCTTCCAGCGCAGGCACGTTGCTTTTTGCAACTTTGCGTGCACGTGGTTTGCGTACCAGCTGGTTAACTGTTGCCATTAAATAGCTCCTGGTTTTAGCTTTTGCTTCGTAAACACGTAATAAAACGACCTCATACAATATGAGGACGCGAAATTTTAGGGCTACGTCGAAAAGGTGTCAAGAAATATACAGCGATCTCAAATCACCAGTTCATTTGACTGGCGTGCGTCACAGTAAGATTGACGAAATCAGTATAGCCAACCACGTCAATTTTGGCTGAAATTTGACCAGAAAGACCCCGCGCATCCAGATCCTCTTTAAGCGCAGAGACTGTTATGGGGGCATTAGCGAGGATTTCAACAAAACGGCTGCCATCAAGCGCCGCGAGCACGCCATCCTGAATCAGCAGCAGATCATCGCCTTCGCGCAGCATGCTCAGTAACGTGTCGATATCGCATTGCCACGGTGAACGGCTCAGGGTATGGAGCATGATAGCCTCAGAAAGTCAGAACGGTATCGTAGTGAGAAAGTTGTTCGCGCAGCGCAGAAGATGTCAGGATCGTCACGTCCAGCACGACCGGTATTTTCTCATTTAACCCACGAGCGGCCAGCGAGTCGGCGCACACATAGAAGGTTTCAATGTCATAGAGCGGCAGAACTTTAAAGGTCGCAATGTAGTCGCGCGCAAGAATGGCCTGCGGTTGTTGGCCTGCCAGAAGCTGGAATACGCCATCGCCTAAAAAGAAGACGCCAATATCTTCGGTTAAAGCCGAGGTCGCGAGCAATGCATCCAGCCCTTCCCGGCCTGAAGCGCTGCCATGCGGGGCAGAAGTAAAAACAAACGCTACGCGCTTCATCAAAATTGCACCACTCTGTCGCAGGTCAACGCCGCCTGTGCTAATGCGCCTAATCCGCTGAGCGAAAAGCCCGGTTGCAGGTTAGCCCCTGCCAGACCAAGGCGTTCGGCTTCAGTCGCATCCGTCACGCCGCGACGCAGTGCCGCCGCGACGCAGATATGCAGGTCGACGCCCTGCGTTTCGTTTAATTTTTGCCAGGCGCGCACAAGGTCAAACTCATCGCTCGCCGGGGACGTAAACTGGTTCGCGTTATAGACCCCTTCACGATAGAAGAAGACGCTTGCCAGTTCATGACCGGCATCAAGCAGCGCATGGGCAAACTGTAGCGCGCTGCTGGCCTGCTGGGTACCGTACGCCGGGCCCGTCACCATTAACGCAAAACGCATTACTTGTCTTGCCCCAGGAAGTCGCCGCTTTTGAACTGGCGAATATAGAGGTAAACCGTGTGTTTGGAGATATTCAGGCGATCGGCCACCTGGTTGATGGCATCTTTGATATCAAAAATCCCTTTCTCATAGAGGTTCAGGACGATCTGACGATTCTTGGCGTTGTTGGATACGTTGCGATCGGCATTCACCTCTTCAATGGTGAACTCCAGCGTCTGTGTCACGAGATCCTCAACAGAAGAGGCAAAGTTCACCGATGAGCCCACGTCCGGCGTTTCTGGCGGAATGAAAGTGCTCATGATTTGCGAGAATGGCACATCAAGGTTCATGTTGATGCACAGCAGACCGATCACCCGGTGTTCGCGGTTTCGAATCGCGATAGTTTCTGATTTCATCAGCACGCCGCTTTTGGCGCGGGTGAAATAGCATTTTGAGACGCTGCTGTCCGCGCCGGTCATGTCATGCAACATACGCAATGCAAGGTCGGTGATTGGCGAACCAATTTTACGGCCAGTGTGCTCACCATTCGCAATGCGGATAGCGGAACACTTAAGATCTTGCAGGGAATGCAATACGATTTCGCAGTGGGAACCAATGAGCATCGCTAACCCGTCCACTACCGCTTCGTAGGATTTCAGAATATCGAAGTCGGTCTGGTCAAATGGACGTTGATCCAGCAAATCAAGTTCACTGGTTTCGTTGGTTAAAAGCGACCTGGACATGAAAAAAACACTCCTTTTCAGGAGCCTGTCGTTAGGTTTTCAGGGCAGGCTCATTATCTACACGGACAACTAAATTAATACAGCGTGTATAACGCTTTCCAGTGTTAATTATATCTGCCCCACAATAAAAAAACCGCCGCCTGTAAAGGCGGCGGTTTTTTTCAGCATTACTTCTTAGCTGCTGCGGCTTTGTCGTCAGCCGGTGCGTCTGTTTTCGCATCCGCTTTCGGCGCCGGTTTGATGTCCAGCAGTTCTACATCAAATACCAGCGTAGAGTTAGCCGGGATACCCGGAACGCCGGTTTTGCCGTAAGCCAGATCCGGTGGGATGACCAGCTTGAT
Organism: Enterobacter cloacae complex sp. XAL002; assembly: GCF_049236805.1. Classification (NCBI taxonomy): domain Bacteria; kingdom Pseudomonadati; phylum Pseudomonadota; class Gammaproteobacteria; order Enterobacterales; family Enterobacteriaceae; genus Enterobacter; species Enterobacter cloacae complex sp. XAL002. The sequence continues at coordinate 72,012 of NZ_JBMKJN010000020.1, read as the reverse complement.
TTTACCGCCTTTCTTGATGTTCTTCAGGCCTTCGGTCCAGCCCGGGATCACACCGTCCAGACGGAAGGAGAGAGGCTCACCGCGAGTATAAGAGTTATCGAACTCTTTACCGTCGATCAGCGTACCTTTGTAGTTAACTACAACGGTGTCGCTGTCTTTAGGCGCGTCGCCGGTACCTTCTTTCTCAACTTTATAGATCAGGCCAGTAGAAGACGTTTTAACGCCTTTCTCTTTAGCGAACTTATCGCGGTAGGCTTTGCCTTTCGCTTCGTTATCTTTAGCGTCTGCTTCCATCTTGGTCTGAGCGGCGCCTTTCACGCGCGCTTCAAACGCTTGCAGAGTCTGCTCGATTTCCTGGTCAGACAGTTTGCTCTTGTCTGCGAACGCATCCTGAACCCCTGCGATCAGCTGGTTTTTGTCCAGTTTGATGCCCAGTTTCTCTTGTTCTTTCAGAGAGTTTTCCATGTAACGGCCCAGAGACGCGCCAAGTGCGTAGGCGGATTTCTGGTCGTCATTCTTGAATGCCGCTTTGCTGTCTGTAGTCGCAGCAGGCTTCGCAGCAGTATCAGCAGCGAAAGACAGCGGCGCATTGAGCGCTACAGCCATAGTGGTCGCCAGCAGCGTAACTTTAAACAGTGATTTCATCCATATCTCCAGGACCTGAGGTCTCTCACCCCAGTGTTAAACGTAAATGAGTGACGTACTATAAAACGTTGTGGAAGAAATCTACAGACAGACTCCCCCGAATGTCGCTTCTTTTCAGACTATTTTTGTTTAAATAAGTTTCTTGTCAGGGAGATGGATACTGTACTTAAGGAAAAAGTCAGATAAACTTCGCCGCCGCTGGTCCATTATGGCGCATGAGAGATAAACGAGGTGAATGATGAAGGATACAACGATCGAAGCGAGACTGGCTGAGCTGGACAGCCGCCTGGCTTTTCAGGACATCACCATCGAAGAACTGAACCAGACCGTGACGGCTCATGAGCTTGAAATGGCAAAAATGCGCGATTTGATGCGACTTCTTACTGAAAAAGTGAAGGCAACGCAGTCGTCGCACATCGCCTCTCAGGCTGAAGAGACGCCACCACCTCATTATTGAGGCGTAAAAAAAGCGGGATTATCCCGCTTTTTTATTTTCCGCAGTACGGAATCAGTGGCAGCCGCAGCCGCCGTTACCGCAACCACCTTTACCGTGGCCGTGGTCATGACCATGATCGTGGCCGTGGTCATGACCATGATCGTGGCCGTGACCACCGCAGCAGCCGTCGTGGCCGTGATCGTGGTCATGGTCGTGACCGTGCGCACCATGAACGTGGCCATGAGCCAGCTCTTCTTCGGTCGCTTCACGGATAGCAACAACTTCTACGTTGAACTTCAGGTTCTGACCAGCCAGCATGTGGTTGCCGTCAACCACAACGTGGTCGTCTTCAACTTCTGTGATTTCAACCGGAACCGGACCCTGGTCAGTTTCAGCCAGGAAGCGCATGCCAACCTGCAACTCGTCAACGCCCATGAACACGTCTTTAGGAACGCGCTGAACCAGGTTGTCATCATACTGACCGTAAGCGTCGTTCGCGCCGACAGCAACGTCGAATTTGTCGCCAACTTCATGACCCTCCAGCGCCGTTTCCAGGCCGGAAATCAGGGAACCGTGACCATGCAGGTAGTCCAGCGGCGCACTCACCGGAGACTCATCAACCAACACACCGTCTTCTGTACGTACCTGATAGGCCAGGCTGACCACCAGGTCTTTTGCTACTTTCATGATATCTCCTGAGCGTGGGAAAATTGCTGGCGCAGATTGTAGCGGAATTCTGCACCCGTGTACCCTTAAGCTTAAAAAAACTCAGAGCATATCGCTAGTCTGGATGAAAAATGCCGATCACTTGCTCTTCTTTGCGAACGTGATCGCGGGCTTCTTTGTCGGCCTCACGCATCTGGTGACCGCACTTAACACATTCAACAATATCGATATTATTCTCCCGCCACATGGCCAGCGTATCTTGCGCCTGGCAGGACGGGCATTTTGCGCCCGCGATAAAGCGTTTACGTAAAGCCATCTTTCGTTACCCTTTATTCAAATTCATCCCAGCCGTCGAGCTGGCGTCGTTCCTGTTGCATCTCACGCTGGAAGATCTCCTCCAGTTCGCGACGCGCTTCCCGCACGCGGGAGATCTGCGCCGTGTCGCTGTGCACAGGCATCAGTTCACGCAGCATTCGCATATCCAGCCGGCGGAAATGCATCTGGGCGCGTTGCGCCTGGTGAGGATGCATACCCAGCGAAACCAGCGCCTTGCGCCCCAGCTCCAGCGCGCTGGAGAAGGTTTCGCGGGAGAAGTGTTTCACACCCGCCTGCAAAAGTTCGTGAGCCTCAACTCGTCCGCGCGCACGCGCCAGAATATGCAGATGCGGGAAATGCTGCTGGCACAGCTCCACCAGCTTCATTGTGTCTTCCGGATCGTTACAGGTGATGACGATGGACTCCGCAGCCTCTGCGCCCGCCGAGCGCAACAGCTCAAGCTGCGTCGCATCCCCGTAGTACACCTTATAACCATATTTGCGCATCAGGTTGACGGCGCTGATATCGCGCTCCAGCACCGTAATGCGCATTTTATTTGCCATCAACAGGCGACCAATCACCTGTCCGAAGCGGCCAAAGCCCACGACGATCACCTGCGGTTTATCATCTTCCACCCACGGCGCTTCGTCTTCATCGTCTGCGGGATTCAGGCGGCGCGACAGCAGTTTGTCCACCAGCTTCATCAGCAGCGGCGTGGTCATCATCGACAGCGTGACCGTCACCAGTAGCAGCGCCATCTGGTCATCTTTGAACAGCTTCTGAGACGACGCAGTGGAAAACAGCACAAACGCAAACTCTCCGCCCTGACTTAACACGCTGGAAAACTGCATCCTTTCCGAGCTGCGCAGCCCGTAAATCCGCGCGAGGAGATACAGCACCAGCGTTTTGACCGCCACCAGCACGGCGACACTCGCAATAACCCACAGCAGATGGGTATAGAGCACGCCAAGATTAAGCGCCATACCCACCGAGATAAAGAACAGCCCTAACAGCAGCCCCTTAAACGGATCGATGGCGGTCTCCAGCTCGTGGCGGTACTCGCTTTCCGCAAGCAGCACCCCGGCGATAAACGTCCCGAGCGCCATCGACAGCCCCAGCGCATCCATAAACAGCGCTGAACCAAGCACCAGCAGCAGCGTTGCGGCGGTGAAGACCTCGCGTACGCCGGATGCCGCAATAAACCGGAACACTGGACGCAGTAAAAACCGTCCGCCGATCAGCATCCCCGCGAAGGCCAGCACCTTCATGGAGATCTTCATCCAGTCGAAATGATCGTCTCCGGAGCCTGCCAGCAGCGGCACCAGCGCCAGCGCCGGGATCACCGCTAAATCCTGGAACAGCAGCACCGAAAAGCCCAGTTGCCCCGCCTCGTTGCGGTTCATCCCTTTGTCGCGCATCAGCTGAAGCGCCATCGCCGTCGACGACATCGCAAGACCGATCCCGCCAATCACCGCGGCCTGCCAGGAAAACTGCGTCAGCATCAGCAGGCCCGCCAGAATGGCGGCGCTGAGCAATACCTGCGCCGCCCCGACGCCAAAAATAGATTGCCGCAGTTGCCACAGCTTGGACGGATTAAGCTCAAGCCCGATGATAAACATCAGGAACACCACGCCCAGCTCGGAGAAGTGGAGAATTTCATCCACATCGCTGATAAACCCAAGCCCCCAGGGACCAATGGCTATCCCCGCCAGCAAATAGCCCAGCACCGCGCCAATGCCGAGACGCGCGGCAAGGGGGACCGCGACGACGGCGGCAAACAAAAACAGCACCCCGGCGAGGAGTAAATTCGAACCGTCCATTAGCGTCCTCCCGCCGGAATCGGTGACGCCAGCCATTCGCCATAGGCCCTGGCATGGCTCGCCAGCGCTTTCGGATCCTGCCGCCGTGCCCAGTAGATAATAATCGGGCTCATCCAGTGCATACGGCACATCGCCGCCGTCAGCTCAAACGGCCGCAGAATGTCGCTCATGGGGTAACGGTTCAGCCCGTCGTGACGGTAAGCGCTTTCCGGCTCACCGGTGGTGATGACACTCCGCCAGTACTTTCCCGCCAGCTGGTTGCCCCCCACCCCGCTGGAAAAGCCCCGGCTCAGCACGCGGTCCAGCCACTCTTTCAGCAGCGCCGGACAGCTATAGGTATAAAGCGGATGCTGGAACACAATCACGTCGTGCTGACGCAGCAGTTCCTGCTCGTAAGGAATATCAATAAAGAAATCGGGATAGTGCGCGTAGAGATCGTGCACCGTTACGTTACTGAGCTGTGTGGCCGGCTTAAGCAGCACCCGGTTTGCCACCGAGTCCTGTGATTCCGGATGGGCATACAGCAGCAGCACTTTCGCTGTCTGAGACATCACTCCCCTCCCGGTTCTGTTTTTGTGTATTGTTGTCGTTTTGGGCTACCATGGCGGCCCGGTGGGGAAATTGGCCCACACCTTACATTATCATAATGACAAATTAACATAGTCGGAACATACGGCGCTTCTATGATTGTTTTCTCCTCGTTACAAATTCGTCGCGGCGTGCGCGTCCTGCTGGATAACGCGACTGCTACCATCAACCCGGGCCAGAAAGTGGGGCTGGTCGGCAAAAACGGCTGCGGTAAATCCACCCTGCTGGCACTGCTGAAAAACGAGATAAGCGCGGATGGCGGGAACTTTACCTTCCCGGGCAACTGGCAGCTCGCCTGGGTAAACCAGGAGACCCCCGCGCTGAGCGAACCGGCGCTCGACTATGTTATCGACGGCGACCGTGAATACCGCAAGCTCGAAGCGGAGCTCAACGCCGCCAACGAACGCAACGACGGCCACGCCATCGCCACCGTCCACGGCAAGCTGGACGCCATCGACGCCTGGACCATTCGCTCCCGCGCCTCCAGCCTGCTGCACGGCCTGGGCTTCAGCAACGAACAGCTTGAACGCCCGGTGAGCGATTTCTCGGGTGGCTGGCGTATGCGCCTTAACCTGGCGCAGGCGCTGATCTGCCGCTCTGACCTCCTGCTGCTCGATGAACCGACCAACCACCTCGATCTCGATGCGGTTATTTGGCTGGAGAAGTGGCTCAAGAGCTATCAGGGCACTCTGATTCTGATCTCCCACGACCGCGACTTCCTCGACCCGGTGGTGGATAAAATCATTCATATCGAACAGCAAAGCCTGTTCGAGTACACCGGCAACTACAGCTCTTTCGAGCGCCAGCGCGCGACGCGCCTCGCCCAGCAGCAGGCGATGTATGAAAGCCAGCAGCAGCGCGTGGCGCACTTGCAAAGCTTTGTGGATCGCTTCAAGGCCAAGGCGTCAAAAGCCAAGCAGGCGCAGAGCCGCGTCAAAATGCTGGAACGCATGGAGATGATTGCCCCCGCGCACGTGGATAACCCGTTCCACTTCAGCTTCCGCGAGCCGGAGAGCCTGCCGAACCCGCTGCTGAAGATGGAAAAAGTGAGCGCGGGCTATGGCGATCGCATTATTCTCGACTCTATCAAGCTCAACCTGGTGCCGGGTTCACGCATCGGTCTGCTGGGGCGTAACGGCGCCGGTAAATCGACGCTGATCAAGCTGCTGGCGGGCGAGCTTAACCCGGTCAGCGGCGAAATCGGGCTGGCGAAGGGCATCAAGCTTGGCTACTTCGCTCAGCATCAGCTGGAATTTTTACGCGCCGATGAATCGCCGATCCAGCACCTGGCGCGCCTGGCGCCGCAGGAGATGGAGCAGAAGCTGCGCGACTACCTCGGCGGCTTTGGCTTCCAGGGAGATAAGGTGACTGAAAATACAGCGCGTTTCTCCGGCGGCGAAAAAGCGCGTCTGGTGCTGGCGCTGATCGTCTGGCAGCGTCCAAACCTGCTGCTGCTCGATGAACCGACCAACCACCTCGATCTCGACATGCGTCAGGCGCTGACCGAAGCGCTGATCGAGTTCGAAGGGGCGCTGGTTGTCGTTTCGCACGATCGCCACCTGATCCGCTCCACCACCGACGATCTCTATCTGGTTCACGGCGGCAAAGTGGAACCGTTCGACGGCGATCTGGAAGATTACCAGCAGTGGCTGACGGACGTGCAGAAGCAGGAAAACCAGCCGGAAGAGTCAGCGAAAGACAACGCCAACAGCGCCCAGGCGCGTAAAGACCAGAAGCGCCGTGAAGCGGAACTGCGCACCCAGACTCAGCCGCTGCGTAAAGAGATTACCCGTCTCGAAAAAGAGATGGAAAAGCTTAACGCCACGCTTGCCGCCGTCGAAGAGAAGCTGGGCGACAGCGAACTGTACGATCAGAGCCGCAAAGCGGAGCTGACGGACTGTCTGCAAACGCAGGCGAAAACCAAATCCAGTCTCGAAGAGTGCGAAATGGCATGGCTGGACGCGCAGGAACAGCTGGAAGCGATGCTGCAAGCCGACTAACACGCCGGGAGGGTTATGGGCTTCGATACCACGAGCGAGATTACATTCCGTAAGCTCAGCATCTTCATGACGTTCATGGACAAGGGCAATATCGCACGTACCGCCGAAACGCTCGGCCTGAGCGGTGTCAGTGTGCACCGCGCGCTGCATACCCTAGAAGAGAACGTCCGCTGCCCGCTCTTTGCTCACAAAGGGCGTAACCTGATTGCCCTCCCCTCCGCATGGACGCTGCTGGAGTATTGTCAGGAGGTGATGCAGGTGATGGAGCGCGGGCTGGAAGAGTCGCGCAAGATTGCCGGTATCGGCCAGGGACGGTTGCGCGTCGGTACGCTTTACTCGCTGACGCTGGAAACCGTGCCGCGCCTGATAATGGGCATGAAGCTGCGCCGTCCGGATCTGGAGATGGATCTGACGATGGGCTCGAACGAAACCCTGCTCCATATGCTGGATGAGGGGTCGCTGGATGCGATTTTAATCTCTATCTCCGAAAGCGATATCGACCGTAACAGCCTCGAAGTGCTTCCTCTGTTCCATGACGATATTTTCCTTGCCGCACCAGCCTCTGCCACGCTGAATACCAGCGGCCCCGCCGATCTGCGTGACTATAAAGATCAGAAGTTTGTCGCCCTCGCGGAAGGGTTCGCCACTTACGCCGGGTTTCAGGAAGCGTTTCATATTGCCGGTTTCGAGCCGGAGATTGTGACCCGCGTGAACGATATCTTCTCTATGCTGAGCCTGGTACAGGCGGGGGTCGGGTTTACGCTAATGCCAGGCAGGATGAAGAAGGTCTACGAGAATTCCGTGCAACTGTTGAAGCTGGCGGAGCCGTACCAGATGCAGCAGCTGATCGCGATTGTCTTTGCCCGCAACCGCGAGCAGGATCCGAGCCTGCGGGCATTGGCCGCGGAAGGGCGGATGTATGCCAGAAGTTTGCAGGACGGAGCCTGAGGCCTTGCCGGGTGGCGACGCGTTGCGTCTTACCCGGCCTACAAAATAATACAACCGAACCCGTAGGCCCGGTAAGGCGCAGCCGCCACCGGGCAAAAAGTCACCGCTGAAGTCGACCCGCCAGATGCACCGCCACGTCCACCCCGCTGCGCTCCAGCGAAATGGATTCGCCTTCCCACGCCGCCTGCCGCGTCAGGCAGGTTAATATGCCTCCCGGCGGCATCTCAATCGCCAGCCGCGCTTCACGCTCGTTAGCGGAAATCACCGCCTCCTGCCAGCGCACGGTTCGCGCCATGTTCATTGCCAGATCGTCGGCAATTTTCTCCGGCTGCCAGAGCACGCGTCCGGTACTGCCGCTCAGGTACGCGCAGCGGGGACGGGAAAGCGTGACCGATTCAAACGCCGCTGCCAGCTTCTTCGCCGGTTCCGCCAGCAGCGCGCAGTGCGATGGCACACTCACCGCCAGCCGTTTGGCCTTGCTTGCGCCCTTCGCCAGCGCGCGCTCCGCCACCTGCGCCATACCGTCATCGGTTCCGGCAATCACGATCTGCGTTTCGGCGTTCAGGTTAGCGATATAGGTTCCAGTCCCCTGAATCAGGTTTTCCACCTGCGGCAGGGTCAACCCCATAATCGCCGTCAGGCCGTAGCCGTGCGGATACGCCTGCTCCATCAAATCACCGCGCAGCGCCACCAGCTTCAGCGCATCCGTAAAGTCCAGCGAGCCTGCGATAACCGCCGCAGGATAAGCGCCAATGGACAGACCGCTGACAATATCCGGCGACACGCCGCGACGTTCCAGCTCGCGCGCCCAGGCCACGCCGGCAATCAGCAGTGAAAGCTGAACCGCACGGGTGTGGGTTAACGAGGATGCGCTGTCCAGGGTATCGACTTCCGCCCTCAGCACAGCACGGGCCTGCTCCAGCTCCGTTCCCGGCAGGTTTTGCAGCATACCTTCGTGCTGTGTGCCCTGCCCCGGAAAGGTAAACAGTATTTTCATTACTCCTCCCTGTGCCATGGATCCGCCACCAGGCGCGGTCCACATTGCGTTTTTAGCAGCGTTTTGCCGTCGCGTAACCATTCTGCCAGCGCGAATCCGCCCTCGGGCGTGTCCACCTGCGTATCCGCCCGGCACAACGCACGGCTGAGCTGAGCCTGCCAGTCAGTAAACGCCTCAGGGGAAACGGTACGCGGGGCGCGGATCAGCAGATCGAGATCGCTATCGGCGTGGATCACCGGAATGCCGGTCGCCAGCGCGTAACCCGTACTGCCGGTTATCCCCCACGTCCACGGCCACGACTGCTGCGCAAGCTGAAGCGCCACCTGAACCGGCGGCTGAGTGACAAACGGCGAACGCAGCAGGTCGGCGGCAACGCTCAACTCTTCGGGCGACACCACGCGCAACACGTTCTCAGGCTTCACCCATCCGGCCGCTCGCTGGTCGCGGCGCAATCCGCGCACGCCAACGGGAATACGGCCTTCATTATCAACATCACGCCGCACCACTACCGGCAGCCCGGTATGCCAGGCCGCGTCTGCCCAGGATTCGGTAATCCCTTCCAGGGCGTCGCGCGCGGTAAGCCAGATGAGGTCGTGTGCGCGTAATGTTGTGGTCATAATTACATTCCTGAAGTCAGCGAGATAAACAGCGGCAGCGACAGGATACACAGTATGGAGCTCAACAGCAGCACGGCTTCAGCATCCGGCGACTGCACGCCAAAGCGGTTACCGAACACCACGCCAAAGAAGCCCGCAGACAGCGCAATCATCAGGATGGCGGTGATCGCCACGGAGCCGTGCAGACCGAAGATTAAAACGATACCCCAGGCAATTGCTGGCTGGATCAGCAGCTTGGCGATAGTGGAAGTGATCACCATGGTGTTGATCTGAAGCTTACGCGCGGAGAGGATCACCCCGGTCAGGAACAGCGCCGCAGCGGTCGCGGACAATCCCAGAGGTTTAATCGCCGCCAGTACCAGCTCTGGCATTTTGATGCCGATAGCGGACAGGATCACACCCAGCAGCGGGCCCATCACGATCGGTTTTTTAATGGAGCGCCACATCAGCACCGGCAGCATGGAAAGCGTTGAACCGGAGTTATTGCCTTCGGCGCGGGCTTTCTCACGCTCCAGAATAAGCAGGCAGAACGGGGTCATCAGCACCGAACCACAGGCGATGGAGACCGCCACGGAGAGTGAAGTAGAAGAACTTTCACCCAGCACGCTGCCCAGAATCGGCAGGCCGAGCGCCGCATAGTTTGGCAGAGCGACGGTCAGCGTCAGTACGGCCGCATCCTGCGGAGATTTTTTAAAGACTTTGGTGGCGAGGAAGTAGATGGCCGCATAGGTGATCCACATCGCCAGGGTGAGAACCAGGATCAGCGGCGACTGCGCCACAATGCCGGTCCACGGGGTTTGCACGGTGGCGCTGAACAACGCGGCAGGGAGTGCAAAATCCATAACGAAGATATTCAGCAGGGAAACATTTTTGTTATCGACCATCTTTGCTTTACCGGCCAGAATCCCAGCAGCATGATGACGAAAATCGGTGCAAGAGCATGAACAATTACGTAAGTCATAAATCACCTGTAGTAAAAAAGTTTAAGCACTGGCGCGATGTTTATTATTTTCAGGATGCAGGTTCCCGCGTGGACGCAACGGGCGCGCCCACGGGGTAATGCATCTGGCAGGTCTCTTTTTACTTACCAGCTGGCTCGCATACGTTCACGTACGAGCGCCGAGCTGCGGCGGTTGTCAGCACCCAGACGGTTTTTCAACGTGGTGTCCTGACGAGCGTCGCTGATGGCCTGTTGCAGGGTAGTTTTCACCCGCGTCAGATCGCTTTCGGAAGGGGCATCCGGGTTGCTGATATCCAGCAGGTCGGAGAGCAGCCCCAGCGTGGCGTAGTTGCTGATGTCGTACGCCATTGGCGGAATGGTTGCCGCCAGTTTTTCCAGCGCCTCCACGGTACGCAGCGTAATGCGCGCCGCAGACTCTTTGCCCATGGCATGGATCAGCACGCCTTTATCGTTGAAGGCAATCAGGCGGTTGGCCTGATAGCCGTGCGCCAGAAACGCGCCGGACATGGCCTTACCGACGATAAGACCAATCACCGGATGCCCCGCCAGCCGCGCATTGGCATAGGCGGCAGCGGCGCCGGCCAGCGCCTGGTGGATACCAAACGCCTCTTCGCGACGGCCATAGGCCTGGCTTGGGACATCGATCACCGCCACAATCGGGCGCTTCACGGCTTTATCTGCGTCAGCGGCGACGGTTTCGCTGACCACTTTTGCCAGCGTCCAGCCCTCCAGCAGCCCCACTTCCCCTTGCGCCGCGCGCGGGAAGTGGTTGTTGGCGTCCGGCACCACGGCGACAAAGCGCACCGTTTCACCGTTCAGCTCGCCGTCTGCCGCCTGCACGGACGGGCATAACCCCTCCAGACGTTTCGCGTTCGGGGCCAGAGTTTCCAGCCAGAGTTCGCCACGGCTAATTGAGTTAGTCATCATTTCACCTCCCGGGCAAAAAGCGCTTTAATCTGTTCGGCATCGGCCTGTTTGCGGGTGTCGAAATTCGTCAGACGGTTCAGGTAATCGTCGTAGTTATCGGTGCGATGTTTCGCCGGTACGCCTTTGGCGATGGCCTCGTTCATCGCGGCTTTCACCGCGTTCACGCCGTCGCCCACCAGCGCGTCCACCAGCCCACTTTCATAGCGCACTTCGCCGCCGGTCATGCTCCAGATAAACGGACGGTCGCGGGAGTCATACTCTTCAATGCCCGCTTCCTGCTCAATAACCTGCGGGCCGTTGAGGCCAAGACGCGCTTCGCGGGTCACAATCAGGTAGCTGCACAGCGCCGCGGCGATAGACATCCCGCCGAAGCAGCCCACGGTCCCGGCGACAATCCCGACAACCGGGGTATAGCGACGCAGGTCAACGATCGCGGCGTGGATATCGGCAATCGCCGCCAGGCCAAGGTTGGCTTCCTGCAAACGTACGCCGCCGGTTTCGAGGCACAGTACCGCCTGAGTCGGAATGCCGTTGCGGTTATCTTCCGCCGCCAGCTCCAGCGCCGCCGCCATTTTGGCACCGGACACTTCGCCCATGCTGCCGCCCTGGAAGGTGCCTTCAATCGCCACCACCACTGCAGGCTGGCCGTTGATGGTCCCTTTCGCGACTACCATGCCGTCATCGGCCTGAGGAACAATCCCCTGTGGCCCAAGCCACGGAGAGATAATGCCTTCAAACGGATCCAGCAGTTCGCGGTAGCTGCCGTCGTCGAGCAGCGCCTGCGCACGCTGGCGCGCTTTTAATTCGATAAAGCTGCTGTCATCACGCATGGTTCACCCCTTCAAAAACCTGTTCGATACGAATGCGTGCCACGCCCGGCGTCGCGCCGAAGTCGTGGATGGTCAGCTTACCTGCGGGCAGGCTGCTGACGGTTTGCAGGCGATTGAACAACGCCTCCCAGCGCCCACGGCTGTTATCGACGGAGGTGGTGATATCAATGGTTAAGGTCTGGCCCGGTTCGGCGGTGAAAAGCACCTCCATATCCCCGGAACCGACTACCCCTGCCAGCGCCCTGCCGCTTACTTCGCGGCTGGCGGGCACGGTCAATGTGATTTTTTCCATAACATCCTCTTAATGCTTTGAATAGGGCGTTTCGACGCGGTCAAGAAACAGCGTGGCGGCAAGCAGGTCTGCGGCTCCGCCCGGCGAGGCGTTAAGCGTCAGCATCTGACGGTCTAACTGCGCCAGCGCCTGCTGCCCCGCAAGTGTTGCGCATCCTCCCGCGTTCAGCACCGCACGGGCGCCGTTCTGCATGGCATCCAGCCCCTCCATGCCGGCGCGCGACAGCACGCAGGTGTCGGTGAGCGAGGTCATGATCGCCATCAGCGCGTCGAGTCTGGCCTGCGTTTCGCTGCTGCCGTTGAGACGGCTGAGGTGAAGCTGCGGCAGCGCGCGCTGCATGATGTGCGGAAACGCCTGCTGAGCCTCTTCACGCGCGCCCGGTACACGGTAGCGGTGCGTGACGCGTAACCCCTTGCTGAATACTTTCGGCGCCGCGTCATCCGGCAGTTTCGCCAGCTGAGCGGCGGTGTTCGCGACGGTTTGCGCCCGGGCATCGCCGCCCAGCATCGCCACCGCGCTCACCAGCAATCCCAGCGCCCAGATCGCGCCACGGTGTGTGTTCACACCGTCGGTAGCGGCCATCATCTGCCGTTCGCCTTCACGACCCAGGCGGCCAACGGTTTGCCTGAGGGCAATATCCGCCGGACGCTGCCAGCTCTGTTGCGCCAGCGCCTGAAACGTGGGGGTCAAGCTGTGAGCGGAGCGCTCCATCAGCGCAAGCGATAAATCGTGATGCGCGCCGTTCCCCCGGCTGTCCACCAGACCGGGCTTCGGGCTTAAACGTGCTTCGTCAATCAGACACTGCGTGGCGGTTCGCGCCAGCCATTCGGCACCGCCTTCAACCTGGATCTGGGGCAGAAGTTTCATTACCAGCTCCGGAATTTCGCAGGTGGGTTATACAGGCCGCCGGACCACTCAACGAGGTCAGCCACGCTGCCCGCAGCCAGCAGAGAGCGGGTGGCATCGGTACGACGAATGCCCATATCTTCCGGATACACAACCTTGCCGCTCTGGCGCAGTTCCGCCACGCGTTTGGCGTCAACGCCCAGACCGATATCGGTGATACCCGCCACGGCGGCGACCATGGCGCGACGCTCTTCCAGATCTTTTGCCCGGTAGAGGTAAGCAATCCCCTCTTCCGTCAGCACATGGGTGACGTCATCGCCGTAAATCATAACCGGCGCCAGCGGCATGCCGGAGGCTTTCGCCACGTCTACGGCGTCGAGTTTCTCCACGAAGGTTGGCTTCACGCCCGCCTGGAAGGTTTCCACCATCTGCACAACCAGCTTTTTACCGCGCTGCATCGGGTCAGGCTCGGTGATCATGTTCAGCCAGGCCGGTGTGGCGTGGCGACGACCGTGCGGATCGTGGCCCATGTTTGGTGCGCCGCCGAAGCCGGAGAGACGGCCGCGGGTCACGGTTGAGGAGTTAGCGTAACCATCAACCTGTAGCGTAGAGCCGATAAACATATCGACCGCGTACTGACCAGCCAGCTGACAGAAGGCGCGGTTAGAGCGCATGGAGCCGTCAGCACCGGTAAAGAACACGTCCGGACGGGCGCGGATGTACTCTTCCATCCCCAGCTCGCCGCCGAAGCAGTGGACGCTCTCCACCCAGCCGCTTTCGATGGCCGGGATCAGCGTTGGATGCGGGTTCAAAGTCCAGTGTTTACAGATTTTGCCTTTGAGTCCGAGCTGTTCGCCGTAGGTTGGCAGCAGCAGTTCGATCGCTGCGGTATTAAAGCCAATCCCGTGGTTCAGGGACTGCACCTGGTGTTCAGCGTAGATGCCTTTAATCGCCATCATCGCCATCAGGATGTGTTCCTGTTTAATCAGGCGCGGGTCGCGGGTGAAGAGCGGCTCAATAAAGAACGGCTTGTCCGCCACCACCACGTAATCGATCCACGAGCCCGGAATATCGACGCGCGGCAGGTCGCACTCGTCGTCCACCAGCTCGTTCACCTGTGCGATGACGATGCCGTCGTGGAACGCGGCGGCTTCCACCAGCGCCGGGGTATCTTCGGTACTCGCCCCGGTGTAGAGGTTACCTTTACGGTCCGCTTTAAAACCGGCAATCAGCGCCACGTTTGGCGAAAGGTCGACGTATAAACGTGAGTAGAGTTCGATGTAGGTGTGAATCGCCCCGATTTCGAGCTGACCATCCTCCAGCAGCTGCGAAATGCGCAGGCTTTGCGTACCGGAGAAGGAGAAGTCGAGCTTGCGGGCGATGCCTTTCTCAAAGATGTCCAGATGTTCGCTGCGGCCCACGCTCGGCATGATCATATGCAGATCGTGCACGATTTGCGGGTTCACTTCGGCCAGTGAACGGGAAAGGAAATCCGCCTGCTTCTGGTTGTTGCCTTCCAGAACGACTTTGTCGCCTGGTGTGATCAGTTTTTCCAGCATGGCGACAAGATCGCCGGTTGGCAGTACCTTGCCCTGCACCGGTACGGACGCCAGACGACGCGCTTTCTCGCTGCGTCGGGTGTTCCATTGCCGGGTGGGTGTTTGCCCAGATAACATTATTAACCTCCTGATTCAGCACATCATTCTGATTTGCTTAACGTTGAGTAAAGTGTGCGCTCTGGTGAGAAAGGCATCAATTAAGCGTAGGACGTAATCATTAGCCTGAGAGTAATAATCAAGGTAAAGAAATGTGATCGGGATCAGTTCATGTTTCGGAAAAACGGGCTAAACGGGGTACAATTCGGAAGGTATAGTTAATTTCTGACAAGAATCAGCATCGCCCTTATGACCCAAATCATTCCCTCAGACTTCGACATTGCAGCCGAAGAGAGCGCAGAGTTCGTGCCCATGCGCGGTGTGGCTAACCCTCACCTGCAAACCATGCTGCCGCGCCTGATCCGCCGCAAGGTGCAGTTCAACCCCCACTGGCAGCGCATTGACCTGCCGGACGGTGACTTTTTGGATCTCGCCTGGAGCGAAGATCCGGATCGGGCCAGACATAAACCCCGTCTGGTGGTTTTTCACGGCCTGGAAGGCAGCCTGCACAGCCCTTACGCACACGGTCTCATTGAGGCGGCGAAAGCCCGCGGCTGGCTTGGGGTGGTGATGCATTTTCGCGGATGCAGCGGCGAGCCTAACCGTCAGAAACGCATTTATCACTCGGGTGAAACCGAGGACGGCTCCTGGTTCCTGCGCTGGCTAAGAGACAATTTCGGCGAAGCACCAACGGCAGCGGTGGGGTATTCGCTGGGCGGGAATATGCTGGCCTGCCTGCTGGCGAAGGAGAGCGACGCCGTACCGCTGGATGCGGCGGTGATTGTCTCTGCGCCCTTTATGCTGGAGCAGTGCAGTTATCATATGGAAAAGGGGTTTTCGCGGGTCTATCAGCGTTATCTGCTCAACCTGCTGAAAGCCAACGCCGCACGTAAACTTAAGGCCTATCCGGATACGCTGCCTGTGACGCTGCAACAGCTCAAACGCGTGAAGCGCCTGCGCGAGTTTGATGATTTGATCACCTCTAAAATTCACGGCTTTGCCGATGCGATTGACTATTACCGTCAGTGCAGCGCCATGCCTTTACTGAATCAAATCACGAAACCCACGCTGATTATCCACGCCAAAGACGATCCGTTTATGGATCATCACTCGATCCCCGCCCCTGACTATCTGCCGGATAACGTGGAGTATCAGCTCACCGAGTTCGGCGGGCACGTGGGCTTTGTTGGCGGCACGCTGCGTCGGCCAAAAATGTGGCTTGAGACGCGTATACCCGACTGGTTAACGGCCTATCTGGACGGTAAAAAATGATTATTCCCTGGCAGGATCTCTCTCCCGACACGCTCGATAATCTGATTGAAAGCTTTGTCTTGCGCGAAGGCACCGATTATGGTGAACATGAACGTTCGCTTGAACAAAAGGTCAGCGATGTGAAGCGCCAGCTTAAAAGCGGCGACGTGGTGCTGGTATGGTCCGAACTGCATGAGACGGTGAATATCATGCCCCGCAACGCGTTTCATGGCTGATCTTACACTTTTCCAGTCAGGGAGTTGTTATGTCTGCCAGACATCCGGTTATTGCCGTTACGGGTTCGAGTGGGGCGGGAACCACTACCACCAGCCTCGCCTTCCGCAAGATTTTCGCCCAGCTTAACTTACGGGCGGCAGAGGTAGAGGGCGACAGCTTTCACCGCTACACGCGCCCGGAGATGGATATGGCCATCCGCAAGGCGCGCGATCTGGGTAAACACATCAGCTATTTTGGCCCGGAGGCCAATGACTTCGGCCTGCTGGAGCAAACCTTCCGTGAATACGGGCAGAGCGGCACCGGGCAGTCCCGCAAGTATCTCCACACCTACGATGAAGCCGTGCCCTGGAACCAGGTCCCCGGCACGTTCACGCCCTGGCAGCCGCTGCCGGAACCGACTGACGTGCTGTTTTACGAAGGATTGCACGGCGGCGTGGTGACGCCTCAGCACGACGTGGCGCGCCATGTGGATTTGCTGGTGGGAGTGGTGCCGATTGTTAACCTTGAGTGGATCCAGAAGCTGACGCGTGACATGAGCGAGCGCGGCCATTCGCGAGAGGCGGTAATGGATTCGGTGGTGCGCTCCATGGAAGATTACATCAACTTCCTGACGCCGCAGTTCTCCCGAACCCACATTAACTTCCAGCGCGTCCCCACCGTGGACACCTCCAACCCGTTCGCCGCAAAAAGCATCCCTTCCCTGGACGAGAGCTTTGTGGTGATCCACTTCCGCAACCTGGAAGGCATTGATTACCCCTGGCTGCTGGCGATGCTACAAGGTTCGTTTATTTCGCACATGAATACGTTAGTGGTACCGGGCGGAAAAATGGGGCTGGCGATGGAGCTGATCATGACGCCACTGGTGCAGCGGCTGATGGAAGGAAAGCAAATCGCGTGAGTTGTTTTGCCCGGTGGCGCTGCGCTTACCGGGCCTACGGGCGTGCTTTTGTAGGGCGGGTAAGCGAAGCGCCACCCGCCAAAAATTAAGCCTCGATCACTTCATACGAATGGGTGATGTTTACCGCTTTCTCCAGCATTAGCGCCACAGAGCAGTATTTCTCCGCAGACAGGTCAACCGCACGCGAGACCGCCGCATCCTTCAGTTCTTTGCCGGTGACGATAAAGTGCAGATTAATATGCGTGAACAGACGTGGCGCCTCTTCGCGACGTTCTGACGTCAGCTTCACTTCACAATCGGTCACGTCATGACGGCCTTTTTGCAGGATCGACACCACGTCGATCGCACTGCATCCACCTGCCGCCATCAGCACCATTTCCATCGGGCTGGGGGCTTTATCGCCGGAGTTGCCATCCATCAAAACCTGGTGCCCGGAAGCAGACTCGCCCAGGAACGTTAACCCTTCAACCCATTTCACACGCGCTTGCATATTCACTCACTCCAACGTTGCATTTTTTATGACAGATTACGTGTACGTTACATTTCTCGCAACGGAAGGCGACCTGCGTCATGCTGAAGCGAGACACCAGGAGACACGCGGCGAAAGCTATGCTAAAACACTCTGGATGCTACAGTAATACATTGACGTTACACATGTATGCAGAGGACATCAAACTTTACTGGCTGCGAAACGTTACGACAGCCGACTTCCCAGGTATGGGTAAGAATTCGATTGCAACCCCAGAGTCCGGATGCATCTTATGACTCTGGTGACAGCTTATAACAGAGGATAACAGCGCATGGTGCTTGGCAAACCGCAAACAGACCCGACTCTCGAATGGTTCTTGTCTCATTGCCACATTCATAAGTACCCATCAAAGAGCACGCTGATTCACCAGGGTGAAAAAGCGGAAACGTTGTATTACATCGTTAAAGGCTCGGTGGCCGTGCTGATCAAAGATGAAGAAGGGAAAGAGATGATCCTTTCTTATCTGAACCAGGGCGATTTTATCGGTGAACTGGGCCTGTTTGAAGAAGGCCAGGAACGTAGCGCCTGGGTTCGTGCAAAAACAGCATGTGAAGTGGCTGAAATTTCTTACAAGAAATTCCGTCAGCTGATTCAGGTCAACCCTGACATCCTGATGCGTCTTTCTTCCCAGATGGCACGCCGTCTGCAAGTGACCTCTGAGAAGGTGGGTAACCTCGCCTTCCTGGACGTGACCGGTCGTATCGCGCAGACTCTGTTGAACCTGGCGAAACAGCCAGACGCCATGACCCACCCTGACGGTATGCAAATTAAAATTACCCGCCAGGAAATCGGTCAGATCGTCGGCTGCTCCCGTGAAACAGTGGGCCGTATCCTGAAGATGCTGGAAGATCAAAACCTGATCTCCGCCCACGGTAAAACCATCGTGGTTTACGGGACCCGTTAATTCCGGTCAGACGGCGTGCCGCCGCAGGGTGGCACGCCGTTTTTGTCTCTACTCCTTATGTGGCGCAGGCTGATCTATCACCCGGAAGTTAACTACGCACTGCGACAAACGCTGGTGTTATGTCTTCCCGTGGCCGTGGGCCTGATCCTCGGACATCTTCAGCAAGGCCTGCTGTTTTCTCTCGTGCCCGCCTGCTGCAACATTGCCGGTCTGGACACCCCGCATAAACGCTTTTTCAAACGCCTGATTATTGGCGGCTGCCTGTTTGCCGGCTGTAGCCTTGCCGTGCAACTCTTACTGGCCCGCGACATTCCTCTGCCGCTGATCCTGACCGTGCTGGCGATGACGCTTGGCGTAACCGCTGAAATCAGCTCGCTGCACGCCCGCCTGCTTCCCGCGTCGCTGATTGCCGCCATCTTCACCTTAAGCCTTGCGGGCAATATGCCGGTGTGGGAGCCATTGCTGATCTACGCCCTCGGCACGCTGTGGTACGGGCTGTTTAACTGGTTCTGGTTCTGGTTGTGGCGGGAACAGCCGCTTCGCGAATCCCTGAGCCTGCTCTACGTGCAGCTTGCTGAATACTGTGAAGCAAAATACACCCTGCTCACGCAACATACCGACCCGGAAAAATCCCTGCCGCCGCTGCTGGCACGCCAGCAAAAAGTGGTGGATCTGATCAGCCAGTGCTATCAGCAGTTGCACATGCTTGCCGCCAACAAAAATCATGAATATAAGCGGCTGCTGCGTACCTTCCAGGTCGGGCTGGATTTGCAGGAGCATATTTCCGTCAGCCTTCATAATCCGGAAGAGGTGCAAAAGCTGGTGGAGCGCAGCCATGCGGAAGCGGTGATCCGCTGGAACGCGCAGACCGTCGCGGCGCGCCTGCGGGTGCTGGCTGAGGATATCCTCTATCACCGCTATCCGACGCGCTTTAACATGGACAAACAGCTCGGCGCGCTGGAAAAGATTGCGCGTCAGCACGCGGATAACCCGGTCGGGCAGTTTGCCGCCTGGCATTTCAGCCGCATCGCCCGGGTGTTGCGCACCCAGCGCCCGCTTTATGCCCGGGACCTGATGGCCGATAAGCAAAAACGACTGCCGTTGCTGCCTGCGCTCAAAAGCTACCTGTCGCTGAAGTCTTCCGCCCTGCGCAACGCCGCAAGAATTAGCGTCATGCTCAGCATCGCCAGCCTGATGGGAATGGCCCTGCACCTGCCGAAACCCTACTGGATCTTAATGACCGTGCTGTTTGTCACCCAGAACGGCTATGGCGCCACGCGGGTGCGCATTCTGCATCGGGCGGGCGGCACGATGGCGGGGCTGATTATCGCGGGCGTAACGTTGCACTTCCACGTGCCGGAAGGGTATACGCTGGTCGGCATGCTGGCGATTACGATGGTGAGTTATCTGATCATCCGTAAAAACTACGGCTGGGCGACGGTGGGCTTTACGGTAACGGCGGTGTACACCCTGCAGTTGCTTACGCTCAACGCCGATCAGTTAATTATTGCCCGCCTGGTCGATACCCTGATCGGCTGCCTGATCGCCTTTGGCGGCATGGTCTGGCTGTGGCCGCAGTGGCAAAGTGGATTACTGAGGCAAAACGCCCACGACGCGCTGGAGGCGGATCAGCAGGCCATTCGCCTGATCCTGAGCGACGACCCGCAGCCGTCTCCGCTGGCCTACGAGCGCATGAAGGTCAACCAGGCGCATAATGCCCTGTTCAACTCCCTTAACCAGGCCATGCAGGAGCCGGGCTTCAACTCGCACTATCTGGCAGACATGAAGCTGTGGGTCACGCACAGCCAGTTTATCGTCGAACACATCAATGCCATGACCACGCTGGCGCGCGAGCACACCATGCTGACGCCGGATCTGGCGCAGCGCTATTTGCAGTCGTGTGAAATTGCCCTCCAGCGCTGTCAGCAGCGTCTGGAGTACGACGCGCCGGGCGAGTCAGGGGATTCGAACATTCTGGAAGCGCCGGAGACGCTGACCCACGGGCCGATGAGCACCCTTGAGCAGCATTTACAGCGCGTTCTCGGGCATCTCAACACCATGCACACCATTTCGTCGGTGGCATGGCGTCAGCGTCCGCATCACGGGATTTGGTTAACGCGCCGGTTAAAACGAACCGCCTATTAGCCTCTGACGATCTTCGCCACCGCCGCGGAAAAACGGGTTAACCCGTCTTCGATGTCTTTGTCTTCCACCACCAGCGACGGCGCGAAGCGCATCACGTCCGGCCCGGCGTTGAGCACCATGACGCCTTCGTGCGCGGCGGCGTGCAGGAAATCGCGCGCGCGGCCTTTGTACTGAGGCTTCAGCTCGGCACCGATCAGCAGCCCCATTCCGCGGATGTCACTGAAGACATCAAACTGTTCGTCAATCTGCTGAAGATGTTTCACAAAAAGGGCGCGTTTCGCATTCACGCCATTCAGGACGTCCGGCGAATTAATGATGTCGAACGCCGCTCCCGCTACGGCGCACGCCAGCGGATTACCGCCGTAAGTGGAGCCGTGTGAGCCCACATGAAATGCGGAAGCGATATCCTGGGTGGTGAGCACCGCGCTGACCGGGAAACCGCCGCCGAGCGCTTTCGCGCTGGTCAGAATATCCGGCGTTACGCCGTAGTGCATATAAGCGAACAGGTCTCCGGTACGCCCCATCCCACACTGCACTTCATCAAACACCAGCAGCGCCTGGTGCTCGTCGCACAGTTCGCGCAGCCCTTGCAGAAATTCCGGGGTGGCCGCCGTGACGCCGCCTTCCCCCTGAATGGGTTCGACCACCACGGCACAGGTGTGATCGTCCATCACCGCTTTAACGGCGTGCAGATCGTTAAACGGCACGTGGATGATATCCGCAGGTTTCGGACCAAAGCCGTCGGAATACTTCGGCTGGCCGCCAACGGAAACGGTAAAGAACGAGCGACCGTGGAAGGCGTTATGAAAGGCGATGATTTTGGTTTTGTACGGACTATGACGCGTGGTTGCGTAGTAGCGCGCAAGCTTAAAGGCGGTTTCGTTGGCTTCGGTGCCGGAGTTCATAAACAGCACGCGTTCGGCGAAGGTGGCATCGATGATCTTACGCCCCAGACGCAGCGCCGGTTCGTTAGTGAACACGTTGCTGGTGTGCCACAGCGTTTCGCCCTGCGTTTTCAGCGCGTCCACCAGCGCAGGATGGCAATGGCCCAGCGCCGTCACCGCAATACCGCCTGCGAAATCAACATACTCGTTGCCCTGCTGATCCCAGACGCGGCTGCCTCTCCCTTTCACCGGGATAAACTCAGCCGGTGCATAAATCGGCAGGATCACTTCATCGAATGTCGCGCGGGTAATTGCTGGTTGTTCAGTTGCCATGTCATGACCATCCATTTTTATGTCACAGTGCTTGTGAAAATATAATCACAAAATATGCATAAAAAATCACAACAAGGCAACAGATATTCAGCGATTAAGGAAATTGGCCAGCAGCGCGTGCCCCTGTTCGCTGAGAATGCTTTCCGGGTGGAACTGCACCCCTTCCAGATCGTACTCGCGGTGGCGAATGCCCATGATTTCCTGCGTCTCGCTCCAGGCGGTCACTTCAAAGTCTGTGGGCAGGGTCGGCGGATCAATCACCAGAGAATGGTAGCGCGTCACGGTTAACGGATTGTTTAGCCCCAGGAATACGCCGGTACCGGTGTGCGTGATCGGTGAGGTTTTGCCGTGCATGACTTTCGCGGCACGAACAATGGTGGCGCCAAAGACCTGCGCAATGGCCTGATGACCCAGGCAGACGCCCAGAATCGGCAGCTTGCCCGCATAGTGGCGGATTACCTCCAGCGAGATGCCGGACTCCGACGGCGTACACGGCCCGGGCGAAATCACGATTTTCTGGGGCGCCAGCGCGTCAATGTCAGCCAGCGCGATCTCATCGTTACGGCGGACAACCACCTCTGCCCCCAGCTCACAAAAATACTGGTAAAGGTTCCAGGTAAAGGAATCGTAGTTATCAATCAGCAGAATCATGGCGGCTCCTGAAAAAATGGCCGCCCTATTTTACTCAGATCCCCGCGCTTCGCTCACAACTTTGGCAAAGATAGCATTCAGGGCGGTCAGATCACCCATCGCCCCGCTCTGGTTGGCGGATGCCCAGTCGTCCGGGTCGATCCCCTGCCAGTTCAGCACGTAGCCCGCATGGATCGCAAGCTGTTCAAAGAAGATCCGCTGAGCCACGCCATTACCGCTCATAAACGGATGTAGCATGTTGATTTCACAGTAGTAATGACTGATTCTGTCTGTAAACTCTTCTTTCTGAAGGCCCACCAGATATTTATCGCTTTCCAGCGAAGCCATCAGCTCATTACCCACCTTCTCGATGTACTCGAAATGGCAAAATGGAATGTCGCCCTTGGAAATATCGGCGGTGCGCAGCTCGCCAGCGCCTTTCATTTCGTTGCGGAATAAATGGCGGTGAATAAGGCACAGATGGGGTAAACCCGGTGCAGAAGGCCCCAGTGCCAGCGTCTCGATATCGGGTTCAGCGGGCCCCTTGCCTTTTTCAAGGAGGCAACTGGCCTGAAGATTGACGCTACGCTGTTGCTCCCAGAGTCGGGATTTTTGCTTGTCGGTGAGTTTTTTCACTACGCCTCCCTGAATAGTCCGTTTGCCACAAGTATAAGCAGCAAAACGCGCTTTCGCAGGGAGGGCGGAAAGACACGGGCAGGATGTGCCCGTGTGAGGGAACGATTACGGCAGCACTTTCGCGGAGAGAATCACCACTGGCTTAGACGGCACATTCTGGTATGGACCGACATCGTGAGTCTGAACCTGAGAGATCTTGTCCGCCACGTCCATGCCTTTCACCACTTTACCGAACACCGCGTAGCCAAAGTCGCGCTGGCCGTGGTCCAGGAAGGCGTTATCCGCCACGTTGAGGAAGAACTGGCTGGTGGCGCTGTCTTTATCCGCCGTACGCGCCATAGAAATGGTGCCGCGCTTGTTCAGCAGGCCGTTATCCGCTTCATTTTTGATTGGCGGGTTAGGCTTTTTCTGCTGCATCTGCTCGTTGAAACCGCCGCCCTGAATCATAAAGCCCGGGATCACGCGGTGGAACGTGGTGTTGTTATAAAAACCACTGTTCACGTAGTCGAGGAAGTTTTTCACGGAAACAGGGGCTTTCTGGCTATCCAGCTCCAGCTCAATATTCCCCGCAGAGGTAGTCAGCAGGACGTGAGGGTCTCCTTTAGCTGCCAGCGCAGCAGGGGAAACGGCAGAAAGAGCAAACACAGCTGCGACAGCCGCCAGTGTTGATTTGAGCATGAGAATTCCTTAACAAAGCGCAGTATAAAAAGCGAATGGCTTGATTCTAAAGAGCAGTATGACCCCAGACCAGTCTTTTACCTAATTTTACGAAATTGAAACAATTATTACCGCGCAAACGATTGTTCACCCCGCGATATAATGTGATCTCCATCACGTTAAAGCCTGCAATTGTGCTCAATATTTTCTGAAAAGATTTAATTAGATCACTTTCGCGACTAAAATCTGCCCGCTCAAACGCAGTCATTGCGTTTTTCTTTACTTTTAACAGGCCAGACATGACTAACAGCAATCGCATCAAGCTCACATGGATCAGCTTCTTCTCCTACGCCCTGACCGGCGCGTTGGTGATCGTCACCGGGATGGTGATGGGAAATATCGCAGACTACTTCCAGTTGCCCGTTTCCAGCATGAGCAATACCTTCACTTTCCTGAACGCGGGGATCCTGATCTCTATTTTCCTTAATGCCTGGCTGATGGAAATCGTGCCGCTGAAAACCCAGCTGCGCTTCGGCTTCGTGCTGATGGTTGCCGCCGTGGCGGGCCTGGTGCTGAGCCACAGCATCGCCCTCTTCTCTGCCGCCATGTTCGTGCTGGGCCTGGTGAGCGGGATCACCATGTCGATCGGTACGTTCCTGATCACCCATATGTATGAAGGCCGCCAGCGCGGCGCGCGTCTGCTGTTTACCGACTCCTTCTTCAGCATGGCCGGGATGATTTTCCCGATGGTCGCCGCGTATCTTCTGGCGCGCAGCATTGAGTGGTACTGGGTGTACGCCTGCATTGGTCTGGTCTATGTCGCGATCTTTATTCTCACCTTCGGCTGCGAGTTCCCGGTGCTGGGCAAAAAAGCGCAGACCACGTCTGAGCCAGTTGCGAAAGAAAAATGGGGTATCGGCGTGCTGTTCCTTTCCATCGCCGCGCTGTGTTACATCCTGGGCCAGCTGGGCTTTATCTCCTGGGTTCCTGAGTATGCGAAAGGTCTGGGCATGAGTCTGAACGACGCGGGTAAACTGGTGAGCGATTTCTGGATGTCTTACATGTTCGGCATGTGGGCGTTTAGCTTTATCCTGCGCTTCTTCGACCTGCAACGGATCCTGACCGTTCTGGCGGGTCTGGCAACCGTGCTGATGTATCTGTTCATCAACGGTTCCCCGGAGCATATGCCGTGGTTCATCCTGACCCTGGGCTTCTTCTCCAGCGCGATTTATACCTCGATCATCACCCTTGGCTCTCTTCAGACCAAAGTGGCCTCGCCAAAGCTGGTGAACTTCGTGCTGACCTGCGGCACCATCGGCACCATGCTGACCTTTGTGGTCACGGGCCCAATTGTGGCGCACAGCGGCCCGCTGGCGGCGCTGCATACCGCTAACGGTCTGTACGCCGTGGTGTTCATCATGTGCTTCGTGCTGGGCTTTGTGACCCGTCACCGTCAACACAACCCGGCAACAGCTACCCACTAATCGCCGTAACCCCTTTGCGTACTGCAAAGGGGTTTTCTCCTGCTCACCCGCCCTGCCCGCCGATGGGTAAAAAACCCCACCAAAATTGTGCGAAAAACAAGCAAGCACAAAAATCAAACAATATCCGTAACTTATAAAAATCCTGACAAATCATAGATATACCCCCTAAGGGGTAGGTGAAGGCGTATTTGATTTGCATCAATAAGTGCCCCTGCTGAATCGTTAAGGTAGGCAGTAATAGAAAAGAAATCGAGGCAAAAATGAGCAAAGTCAGACTCGCTATCATCGGTAACGGCATGGTCGGCCACCGCTTTATTGAGGATCTTCTCGATAAAGCCGATGCTAACCAGTTCGATATTACCGTGTTCTGTGAAGAACCCCGCAAGGCGTACGACCGTGTGCACTTGTCTTCCTACTTCTCTCACCATACCGCCGAAGAACTCTCTCTGGTGCGTGAAGGTTTCTACGAGAAGCATGGCGTAAAAGTGCTGGTGGGCGAACGCGCTATCACCATCAACCGTCAGGAGAAAGTGATCCACTCCAGCGCCGGACGCACGGTTTTTTACGATAAGCTGATCATGGCGACAGGCTCGTATCCGTGGATCCCGCCGATTAAAGGTTCGGAAACCCAGGATTGCTTCGTTTACCGTACCATTGAAGACCTCAACGCCATTGAATCCTGCGCACGTCGAAGCAAACGTGGCGCGGTTGTCGGCGGTGGTCTGCTGGGTCTGGAAGCGGCAGGCGCACTGAAAAACCTCGGCGTTGAAACCCACGTCATCGAATTTGCCCCGATGCTGATGGCGGAGCAGCTGGACCATATGGGTGGCGACCAGTTACGCCGTAAAATCGAAAGCATGGGCGTGAAGGTTCACACCAGCAAGAACACCAAAGAGATCGTGCAGGAAGGCACTGAAGCGCGTAAAACCATGCGCTTTGCCGACGGCAGCGAGCTGGAAGTGGATTTCATCGTCTTCTCCACCGGCATTCGCCCGCGCGACAAGCTGGCTACTCAGTGCGGTCTGGCCGTTGCGCAGCGCGGCGGGATCATGATCAACGATACCTGCCAGACCTCCGATCCGGACATCTACGCCATCGGCGAATGCGCCAGCTGGAATAACCGCGTATACGGTCTGGTTGCACCTGGGTACAAAATGGCGCAGGTCGCCGTTGACCATATCCTCGGCAGCGAAAATGCCTTCACCGGCGCAGACATGAGCGCGAAGCTGAAGCTGCTGGGCGTGGACGTGGGCGGTATTGGCGATGCGCATGGTCGCACCCCGAACTCCCGCAGCTATGTTTATCTGGACGAAAGCAAAGAAGTCTACAAACGTCTTATCGTCAGCCAGGACAACAAAACCCTGCTCGGGGCGGTGCTGGTGGGCGACACCAGCGACTTCGGCAACCTGCTCCAGCTGGTGCTGAACGCCATTGAGCTGCCGGAAAACCCGGATGCGCTGATCCTCCCGGCGCACGCCTCCAGCGGTAAGCCGTCCATTGGCGTGGATAAACTGCCGGACAGCGCGCAAATCTGCTCCTGCTTCGACGTCACCAAAGGCATGCTGATCTCCGCCATTAACAAAGGCTGCCACACCGTTGCGGCGCTGAAGGCGGAAACCAAAGCCGGGACCGGCTGCGGCGGCTGTATCCCGCTGGTCACCCAGGTGCTGAACGCCGAGCTGGCAAAACAGGGCATTGAAGTGAACAACAACCTGTGCGAGCACTTCGCTTACTCACGCCAGGAGCTGTACCACCTGATCCGCGTGGAAGGCATTAAGTCCTTCGACGAACTGCTGGAGAAACACGGCCAGGGCTATGGCTGTGAAGTATGTAAGCCTACCGTCGGTTCCCTGCTTGCGTCCTGCTGGAACGAATATGTGCTCAAACCAGAACACACTCCGCTTCAGGACACCAACGATAACTTCCTGGCCAATATTCAGAAAGACGGGACTTACTCGGTGATCCCGCGTTCTGCCGGGGGAGAAATTACCCCTGAAGGGCTGGTCGCCGTGGGCCGTATCGCCCGTGAGTTTAATCTGTACACCAAAATCACCGGTTCCCAGCGTATCGGCCTGTTCGGTGCGCAGAAAGATGATCTGCCGGAAATCTGGCGTCAGCTGATTGAGGCGGGCTTCGAAACCGGTCACGCGTACGCCAAGGCGCTGCGCATGGCGAAAACCTGCGTGGGCAGCACCTGGTGCCGCTACGGCGTGGGCGACAGCGTGGGCTTCGGCGTCGAGCTGGAAAACCGCTACAAAGGCATCCGTACGCCGCACAAAATGAAGTTCGGCGTCTCAGGGTGTACCCGTGAATGTGCGGAAGCACAGGGTAAAGACGTGGGTATTATCGCCACCGAGAAAGGCTGGAACCTGTACGTGTGCGGTAACGGCGGGATGAAACCTCGCCACGCCGATCTGCTGGCTGCCGATCTCGATCGCGATACGCTGATCAAATACCTCGACCGCTTCATGATGTTCTACATTCGTACCGCCGATAAGCTGACCCGTACCGCGTCATGGCTGGATAATCTCGAAGGCGGCATCGACTATCTGAAGTCAGTCATTATCGACGACAAGCTGGGCCTGAATGAACAGCTGGAATCCGAGATGACTCGCCTGCGCGAGGCGGTTATCTGCGAGTGGACCGAAACCGTGAACACGCCAGCGGCGCAGACGCGCTTCAAACACTTTATCAACAGCACCCAGCGCGACCCGAACGTGCAGGTGGTGCCGGAGCGCGAACAGCATCGTCCAGCGACCCCGTATGAACGTATTCCGGTGATGCTGGTGGAGGAAAACGCATGAGCCAGTGGGTAAACATCTGCAACATTAACGACATTCTGCCAGCAACCGGCGTCTGTGCCCTGCTGGGCAACGAGCAGGTAGCGATTTTCCGCCCTCGCCACGATGAACAGGTTTTTGCCATCAGCAATATCGACCCGTTCTTCGAGGCCAGCGTGCTCTCCCGCGGTCTGATTGCGGAGCACCAGGGCGAACTGTGGGTTGCCAGCCCGCTGAAAAAGCAGCGCTTCCGCTTAACCGACGGGCGCTGCATGGAAGATGAAAGCTTCTCGGTCAAACACTACGACGTCCGCGTGAAGGACGGCGAGGTGCAGCTGAAAGCGTAACCCCTCGCCTTTTCAATAGGAAAGGCTTATGACCCCTTATGGGTAACGGCAGGAAAAACCGTATGTTCTGTACGATTCCTGCTGTTATCCTGACGTCAATTCTTCCCCCGCCATGAATACTGTGAGGTAACGTCGTGGATCACCTGCCGATTTTTTGTCAATTACGCAACCGCGACTGCCTGCTCGTGGGCGGCGGCGATGTGGCTGAACGCAAGGCGCGCCTGCTGTTAGAGGCGGGCGCCCGACTGACCGTTAACGCCCTCACCTTCGCCCCACAGTTTGACGTCTGGGCGCAGGAAGGGATGCTCACGCAGGTGCAGGGCGAATTTGATGAATCCCTGCTGGATACCTGCTGGCTGACCATCGCCGCAACGGATAACGATGACGTTAACCAGCGCGTCAGCGACGCCTGCGAAGCGCGCCGCATCTTCTGTAACGTGGTGGATGCGCCGAAAGAGGCGAGCTTTATCATGCCATCCATTATCGACCGCTCGCCGCTGATGATTGCGGTGTCGTCCGGTGGCCGCTCGCCCGTTCTTGCCCGTCTGCTGCGGGAAAAACTGGAAGCCGTGCTGCCTCAACACCTTGGTCAGATTGCCCATTACGCCGGGCAGCTGCGTTCCCGCGTGAAGCAAACCTTCGCAACCGTGGGCGAACGCCGTCGCTTCTGGGAGAAGTTCTTTGTCAACGACAGGCTGGCGCAGTCGCTAGCCAATCAGGACGCCAAAGCGGTTGAAGAGACGACCGAGCAACTCCTCTCTGAACCGCTGGATCATCGCGGTGAAGTGGTACTGGTGGGCGCAGGTCCCGGCGATGCGGGCTTGCTGACGCTGAAGGGTCTCCAGCAGATCCAGCAGGCGGACATCGTGGTGTATGACCGTCTGGTCTCTGATGACATCATGAATCTGGTGCGCCGCGATGCTGACCGCGTATTCGTCGGCAAACGGGCAGGTTATCACTGCGTACCGCAGGAGGAGATCAACCAGATCCTGCTGCGGGAAGCGCAAAAAGGTAAGCGCGTGGTGCGTTTGAAAGGGGGCGATCCGTTTATCTTTGGTCGCGGCGGCGAGGAGCTGGAAACTCTCTGCAACGCGGGCATTCCGTTCTCCGTGGTGCCGGGCATTACGGCGGCATCCGGCTGTTCTGCCTATTCCGGCATTCCGTTAACCCATCGCGACTATGCCCAGAGCGTGCGCCTGGTGACGGGCCACCTGAAAACCGGCAGCGAGCTGGACTGGCATAATCTGGCCGCTGAAAAGCAGACGTTGGTCTTCTATATGGGGCTAAATCAGGCAGCCACGATTCAGGCGAAACTGCTGGAGCACGGCATGGAAGCAGATATGCCGGTCGCACTGGTAGAAAACGGTACCGCCATTACGCAGCGCGTGGTCGATGGCGTACTGACGCAGCTGGGCGAGCTGGCGCAGCAGGTTGAAAGCCCGGCGCTGATCGTGGTGGGCCGCGTGGTAGCACTGCGTGAAAAACTGAACTGGTTCTCCAGCCACTAACGCACAATCTCTCTCCCGGGAGTAGTCTTGAAGCGGACTACTCCCTTCTTACCTCAGTCGATAACATACCGCCCGCGTAATGGAACTTTTCCATTTATTCCCTCGTGTTACATCCAATTTTTTGATTTTATTGACAAGGAATGCGTATGTTCAAACTGGCAAAAGCTGCCGTTCTGGTCGGCCTGTTAACAACTCTGACGGCCTGCACCGGTCACGTTCAAAATACTAAAAATAATTGCAGCTACGATTACCTGCTTCACCCGGCGATCTCCATTTCGAAGATCATTGGCGGTTGCGGCCCGGCGGCACAGCAGTAAGCGTTTTTCAGGCGTAAAAAAACCGGGGATTTCCCGGTTTTTTTTTCGTCAGTTTTGTCGGGTGGCGGCTCCGCCTTACCCGACCTACACGGTCCCGTAGGCCGGGTAAGCGTAAGCGCCACCCGGCAAAGCGGCTTAAGGTTTCGCCACAAACCCAATCGCGTCGTACACCGCTTTCAGGGTTTCGGAGGCGCGCGCGCTGGCTTTTTCCGCGCCCTCTTTCATCACTTTTTGCAGGAAAGCTTCGTCGTTACGGTAACGGTGATAGCGCTCCTGCAACTCGGTCAGCATGCCGGAAACGGCGTCTGCCACTTCACCTTTCAGGTGGCCGTACATCTTGCCTTCAAAGTGTTTTTCCAGCTCAGGGATGCTCTGTCCGGTCACACCGGAGAGAATGTCCAGCAGGTTGGATACGCCCGCTTTGTTCTGCACGTCGTAGCGCACCACTGGCGGCTCGTCGGAGTCGGTCACCGCACGCTTGAGCTTTTTCACCACCGATTTCGGATCTTCCAGCAGGCCGATAACGTTGTTGCGGTTATCGTCAGACTTGGACATCTTTTTGGTCGGCTCCAGCAGCGACATCACGCGCGCGCCGGATTTCGGAATAAACGGCTCAGGCACTTTGAACACGTCGCCGTAAAGCGCATTGAAGCGCTGGGCGATATCGCGGCTCAGCTCCAGGTGCTGCTTCTGGTCTTCACCCACTGGTACCTGGTTGGTCTGGTACAGCAGAATATCTGCCGCCATCAGCACCGGATAATCAAACAGACCGGCGTTGATGTTTTCAGAGTAGCGCGCAGATTTATCCTTGAACTGGGTCATGCGGCTCAGCTCGCCGAAATAGGTGTAGCAGTTCAGCGCCCAGCCCAGCTGCGCGTGCTCTGGTACGTGAGACTGAACGAAAATGGTGCTCTTCTCTGGATCGATACCGCACGCCAGGTACAGCGCCAGCGTATCGAGCGTCGCCTTGCGCAGCTTCTCGGGATCCTGACGCGCGGTGATAGCATGCAAATCCACGATGCAGTAAATGCAGTGGTAGTCATCCTGCATGCTCACCCACTGACGTAACGCACCCATGTAGTTACCAATGGTCAGTTCACCTGAAGGCTGTGCGCCACTAAAAACGATGGGCTTAGTCATTATTCAATTCCTGATGTTCACTGTGCGAGAGCCCGAGTGCGGGCAACAAATCTTTGAAGTGGTCGAACACAACGTCCGGCTCACTCAGCGTAATGGCTTCACCGTAGTTGTAGCCGTAGGTCAACCCAACAGACGGGCAACCTGCCGCTCTGGCAGCCAGAATATCATTGCGGGAATCCCCGACAAAGAGCAGCTCCGCAGGCGCTAAGGATAATTTTCCTGCCACCAGCAATAGCGGTTCCGGATGCGGCTTTTTATTCTGCACGTCATCGCCGCCCACAATTACGGAGAAGTATTTCGCGATATCCAGCGCTTCCAGCAGAGGCGCAACGAACGGTGTTGGCTTGTTGGTCACCAGCCCCAGCGGGATGCCTTTCGCATGTAGCGCGCTCAGCGTTTCAGCGACATCCGGGAACAGGAAGCTGCCCTCTTCGACGGTCTCTTCGTAGAAACGGTCGAACAGTTTGCGCAGAATACGCTGCTGCTCATCCTGGGGAATATCCGCGTGGTCAACACTCGGTTTCCCTTGCGCAGAACGCTGAGAGGCACGTTCCTGACGAGCCCAGGTCAGCGCGCGCTCCATCAGCACGTCTGCACCGTTACCAATCCACGTCACGACGCGCTCTTCGCCCGCAACGGGGAGTTCAAGGGCATACAGCGCCTGATCGACGGCGCGGGTTAATCCAGGCGCGCTGTCGACCAGCGTGCCGTCGAGGTCAAATGCTACACCCCGAATAGCCTGCAATTTATCCATGACTTACCTTCGCCAGTTCACGGCGCATTTCATCAATGACTTTTTTGTAATCCGGTTGATCGAAGATGGCGGAGCCTGCGACGAACATATCCGCTCCTGCCGCCGCAATCTCACCGATGTTATTGACCTTCACGCCGCCATCCACTTCCAGGCGAATATCATAGCCAGACTCATCAATACGGCGGCGCACTTCACGCAGTTTGTCGAGGGTCTGAGGGATAAACGACTGGCCGCCAAAGCCCGGGTTGACGGACATCAGCAGGATCACGTCCAGCTTGTCCATCACGTAGTCGAGATAGCTCAGCGGGGTCGCCGGGTTAAAGACCAGTCCCGCCTTACAGCCGTTCTCTTTGATCAGCTGTAGCGTGCGGTCAACGTGTTCGGAGGCTTCCGGGTGGAAAGTGATGATGCTGGCACCCGCCGCGGCGAAATCAGGCACGATGCGGTCAACCGGTTTCACCATCAGATGCACGTCAATGGGCGCGGTGATCCCGTAGTTACGCAGTGCTTTAAGCACCATCGGACCGATGGTCAGGTTGGGAACGTAGTGGTTATCCATAACGTCGAAATGGACGACATCCGCGCCAGCCGCGAGAGCTTTGGCAGTGTCTTCACCCAGGCGGGCAAAATCGGCCGACAGAATTGAGGGGGCAATCAAAAACTGTTTCATCCGCATCTCCTTGAAATGTGTTTACCGGCGGGCAAAGGCTCAGGGTCGATAAAGCGCCAGAAGTTCGTCCACCTTTTTACGTGTGCCGCCGTTGCTGCTAATGCTACGCCGCACTTTTACCTGAAAATGCTTCGCGGCTTTGTACCATTCGCGCGTATCAGGCGTGTCGTGATTCGAAATTAACACCGGAATTCTTTTGCTGACCAGCTTTTCCGCCATCTCAGCCAGACGCGCCTGCTCGGCCGGGCTGAAGCTGTTGGTGTGGTAGGCGGTGAAATTTGCCGTGGCAGACAGCGGCGCGTAAGGCGGGTCACAGTAGACCACCGAGTTTACACCCGCCAGCTCCATGCACTCTTCATAGGAGAGACAGTAGAACTCGGCATTCTGCGCTTTTTCAGCAAAGTGATACAGCTCGTCCTGCGGGAAATAGGGACGCTTATAGCGGCCAAACGGCACGTTAAACTCGCCACGCAGATTATACCGGCACAGACCGTTGTAGCCATGGCGGTTGAGATAAAGAAACAACAGCGCGCGACGGAACGGGTCCTGGCTCTGATTAAACTCAGCGCGGAACTGATAGTAAATGTCCGGGTTGTTGTTCTCTGGCGTAAACAGCTTCCGCGCCTCTTCCACATACTCATCGGTACGCAGTTTGACGATGTTATAGAGGCTGATAAGGTCGCTGTTGATATCCGCCAGGATATAACGAGAAAAATCGGTATTCAGGAATACCGATCCAGCACCCACGAAGGGCTCGATAAGACACTCGCC
The DNA here is from genome assembly GCF_049236805.1 of Enterobacter cloacae complex sp. XAL002. Lineage (NCBI taxonomy): Bacteria > Pseudomonadati > Pseudomonadota > Gammaproteobacteria > Enterobacterales > Enterobacteriaceae > Enterobacter > Enterobacter cloacae complex sp. XAL002. The sequence continues at coordinate 38,594 of NZ_JBMKJN010000020.1, read as the reverse complement.
TTTCGGCAGGTGCTTTTTAATATCGTCGAGCAGGGGGTATTTCCCCCCTGCCCATTTAAGAAAAGCGCGATTTTTTTTCATGCTGACTAACTGATTACACCTTCTCCGGCTGTGGAGAAAGCTCCGACAGCATCCTGCGCTTTAAACATTACTTCAGATCGGCCTGCACCTGATGAATTGGCTTCGCCCACGGGTTTTTCGCCTGCACATCGGCTGGTAGCGTGGAAACGGCACGTTTTGCTTCATCTTTTGAGGCATAAACTCCGCTTACCAGAACGTACCAAGGCTGTCCGTTACGGGTCGTCTGATAAACCACAAAGTTTTTCAGATTCGATTTCTTCGCCCAGGCGTTGAGGTTGTCGTAGTTAGACGAACTGCTCAGCTGCAACGTGTAGTTGCTGGATGATGCGGATTTCAGAGAACCCACGTTACCCGTCGTTTTACCTGCCGCGGTGCTGGATGCGCTAGCGGTTGGCGTAGCAGCCGGTGCCGCAGTTGCAGCAGGCGCGGTTGTGGTCGCCGTTGCTTTAGGTGCAGCGGTTGCCGCAGGCGTTGGCGCTTTAACCGGTTGGCTCACCGCAGGTTTTGTCTGCGCTGGCGCTTTCGTTTCTGGCGCTTTTGCCACGGTCTGCGGTTTCGTCTCACGCTTCGGCTCAATCACAGCCTGCTTACGCTCCTGACGCGCCGCAGTCTGCGTCTGGCGCGGTTTGGTTTCCGTTGCCGCCGTTTGCTGCTGGGCATTGCTGCCATGAACTGGCGCAACGGTGGCAGGTTCAGTAGGCAGCGTGGAGTTCACCACGGCAGCGTTAACCTGCTCCTGATTCTGCGGCTGCGTCAGCGCGTTATTCAGATCGCCCTGAACTTCAACACGCTGCTGGCCCTCCGGCGTAACAGGCGCCTGGCCCTGAGTTGGGGTCGCAGAGACGGGCGGCAGAGAGATATCCTGACCGGCGGTGGTGTTACCTGCGGTCTGCTCTGCGGAAGTGGTGCCCGGCGCTGGCTGAGCGCCATTCGCCTGGTTGCTCGCATCGTTACCAGACAGGTCGATGCTCTTCTCGGCAGACGCTGTCTGCTCGGTAGAATGGGTAGAAGGTGCTTTTAGCGCGGAACCAATGCCGACAATCAGCAATACCAGAACCAGAACGCCAAGGCCCATCATGATGTACTGACGGGAGGCCGGTTTTGCCGCTACCGCTTTTTTACGTTTGCGCGGACGACGTTCAACAGGCTGTTCATCCATTAACTCTTCTTCGGATTCATACTCCTCGTCTTCACGCTCATTTCGCGCGTTACGGCTACGCGAAGGGCGACGATCGTCTGCATCCAGATCGACATCGTCAAAGTTGATCTGCGGCTCGTTATCACGTTCTGAAGATTGACGAGAACGACCAGTACGACGATCGCTGGGATCGGGTTTCAGCTCGTCTTCTGGTTTGAATTCATCCATTTAACACCCCACTCAAAGGCTTCTGCCAACGACTCTGCATTTACCTGAAGCTAAAACGACCACCTGTTACAGCAGCCTGACCTTTCTAGTTGTTACGCCTGCTGACAATCAGCAATAGCGCCAAGTACGACTTCGTGCGGCACTCCGCCGCGCACTTCACTTTTCCCTATTGCAAGCGGGAGTACCAGACGCATCTCACCTGCCAATACTTTTTTATCGCGCATCATGTGGGGAAGGTACGCTTGCGCAGACATTTCCTGCGGACCACTCACCGGCAAGCCAGCACGTTTAAGCAACGTGATGATACGTGCTGTCTCTTCCGGCCTGAACTGCCCCAGACGTTCAGAGGCACGGGCCGCCATGACCATTCCGGCAGCGACAGCTTCACCGTGAAGCCAGTTACCGTAGCCCATTTCGGCTTCGATCGCATGACCAAACGTATGCCCCAGATTCAGTAAAGCACGTAAGCCGGTTTCACGCTCATCTGCGGCAACGACTTCTGCTTTCAGCTCACAGCAACGGCGAATACAGTAGGCCATTGCCTGCCCATCGAGGCGCAGCAGCGCATCCATATTCTCTTCCAGCCAGGTGAAGAACTCACCGTCAAGAATAATGCCGTATTTGATCACTTCTGCAAGGCCGGACGCCAGTTCGCGCGCTGGCAAGGTTTGCAGACAGTCGAGATCCACCACCACCGATGCAGGCTGGTAGAACGCGCCAATCATGTTTTTGCCGAGCGGATGGTTAACCGCCGTTTTACCGCCCACAGAAGAATCGACCTGTGAGAGCAACGTGGTTGGAATTTGAATAAAGCGCACACCGCGCTGGTAGCTGGCGGCTGCAAAACCGGTCAGATCGCCCACAACGCCGCCGCCCAGGGCAAGCAGTGTTGTATCACGACCGTGCGGTTTTTGCAGAAGTGCGGTAAAGACGGTATCCAGTACCGTCAGGCTTTTGTACTGCTCGCCATCGGGCAGAATCACACTGTCGACCTTCACGCCCGCCTGCTCAAGCAGGTGGCGTACACGGTCGAGATAAAGCGGAGCCAGCGTCTCGTTGGTGACCAGCATCGCCTGATCACCCGCTTTCAGTGGTAAGAAGGAAGCTGGATCGTTAAACAAACCAGCCGCGATGGTGATAGGGTAACTACGTTCCCCGAGAGTAACTGTAATCCTCTCCATGACGCGACATCCACCTTAAATGCTTTTACCCGCAGGCGAGTGTATATAAAGCCAGAATCAGTTGCTTTCCAGCATATGAATAATCTGGTTTGCAACCACTTTAGCGCTTTGATCGTCAGTACGAATGGTCACATCAGCAATCTCTTCGTACAGAGGATTGCGTTCATCGGCCAAAGCTTCCAGAACTTCACGTGGCGGTGTTTCAACCTGCAACAACGGGCGCTTTTTATCACGCTGCGTGCGTGCCAGCTGTTTTTCGATGGTCGTCTCAAGATAGACCACTACGCCACGGGCGGAGAGACGGTTGCGGGTTTCGCGAGATTTTACAGAGCCGCCGCCTGTTGCCAGCACAATGCCCTGTTTTTCCGTGAGTTCGTTGATCACTTTTTCTTCTCGGTCACGGAAACCTTCTTCGCCTTCTACGTCGAAGACCCAGCCCACATCCGCTCCGGTTCGTTTCTCAATCTCTTGATCAGAATCGTAAAATTCCATATTGAGTTGTTGAGCTAACTGACGCCCAATAGTGCTTTTGCCGGCACCCATAGGCCCAACCAGAAAGATATTGCGTTTCTCTGCCATTTTTTCGGTACTACTAAGACTATTCGTTAATGGTAATCCCCGCTGCGCAGACACCCGGCGTAGCAGGACATGAACTGAAACCTCATTTGCAATAGAGCGAGAGTCAGACGAAAAATTATCTCAATACTCCGGCTTGTTTGGCAACTGATTAAATCACCGTTCCCGGCGCATAAGGAAATAAGACGTAAGTCCAACTCAAATCGGTACTCCTTGTATGCTAATTCATGCCCCACGTCAAACATCTGCAACAAACTGAATGCAAAATCATTGCGGGGATCGTTACCCATTAATGAATACTGACCAGACGTGGCGTGATAAACACCACTAACTCGCGCCGTTCGTTATCTTTTCCGTCATGGCGGAACAACTGACCCAGCCACGGAATGTTGCCCAGCACGGGCACGCTGTCGCGTCCGGTTTTATTCTTTTGCGAAAAGATCCCGCCCAGCGCGAGCGTTTCCCCACTTTTTACTTCTACCTGCGTTTCGATCTCCTGCTTATCAATCGCCAGCGTTTCGCCGTCCGCCTGTTGCAGCACCTGGCCAGGCATATTTTCACTGATATGCAGCTTCAGTCGAACGCGGCCGCCCGGGAGCACCACCGGCGTGACCTCCATGCCTAATACCGCCTCTTTAAACTCAACGGAGGTCGCCCCGCTTTCGCCGCTGGAAACCTGATACGGGATTTCGCTGCCCTGCTTGATGCTGGCCGGCTGCATGTGCGACGCCAGTAGCCGCGGGCTGGCGATGATATCCACCTGCTGCTTTTGCTCAAGCGCCGACAACTCAAGATCCAGCATCCTGCCGTTGATGCGCCCGATATTAAACCCAACGTGTGTGGTTGCACTGGCCACCGACAGGTCAGCGCCCAACGTCGTGACCTGACCCACCTTACCGGCCTCCGTTGCGTCAGCGAGGTTCCATTTCACCCCCAGTTCACGCAGGCTTTTTTCACTGATGGTCACAATCTGCGCCGCCAGTTCTACCTGCTCGACGGGCAGATCCATCTGCGCTGCCCAGCGCTGGAGCATATCCACCACCGACTTGTTATCCCTGACCAGGAGACGGTTGGTGCGCTTGTCGACGGCGAGACTGCCTTTCGGGCTTAAGAGCTTTTCCGCCGCTTTTTGCAATTCGGCCGCATCCGCATAAGCAAACGGAATGCTGTGAGAGAGCAGCGGAGCGTCGAGCAGACGCTGGGCCCGCTCCTGCTCTTTACGCGTCTGTTGCTCCCGCTGCCAGGCCGCCGTATGCACATAAAAAATGCCGCCCTCTTCCCGCAATACCAGCCCGGCACTGTTCACTACCGTCTGAAGCGCCTGCCTCCAGGGCACCCGCGTTAGATTCAGCGAAAGCGAACCGCTGACATCCGGCGACACCACCAGATTGCGATCCTCCTGCGCTACCATCGCCTGTAATACCTGCACCACCGGGACATCATCCACCAGCAGGGTGACCGGTTTTGGCGTCGCGGCCCACAGGGGCTGGCTGAGTGCCGCCAGTAACAGCCCTATCCATATCTTCACTTTTTTTCGTTCCTTCTCGCTGCCATGTCCATCGTTTCGGCTCGCACATCTCGCCGACATCAACGGTCAGTTGTTGTGTATCTATCGCACTCACCCGCCAGCCTGGCGGTAACCGCATCTGCGTTTTTACCCGGTGCCAGCGGTTCTGCCCGTCCTGCATAAGGCCGATATCCCTGCTGCCGCTGACGACTCCCTGATACCGCCACTGGCTGAGTTGCCCTGCTGCGCAACGCTCTTCCGGCACGGAGAAGGGATCCCGCATCCCGGTCAGGAAAAGCGGAGAAAGCAGGATCAGCAAACGGGTTTTACTGCGCATGACCGATCTCCAGTTGCAGGCTAAGGCGTAGCTGTTTTCCCTGTGGGGTGATGGAAAACGCGCTCACCCGCACGTTCTCAAGCGCCAGCCGGGAAAAGAGCGCCGGAACTGCGCCCCATAAGGCATCCAGCGCCAGCTCTCCCCCACTCTGCTGCGGTTTCCAGTACACCAGCCTTGCGTCCTCACGCTGAAATGCCAGCGGAGAAAAGGGCTGCACCGGCTTCACTTGCGTAACCACAGGTCGCCGCCCGGCCTTTGGCCACAGCGAGGCGTTGATTCGCTTCGCACTGCTGGCCTGCACCTGAATACCGGCGTAGCACAGAGCAGCGGGTCTGAGCAGCGCTCCCCAAATCGCAAACGCAACGATCCCCGACGCGATCAACCAGCAAAGGACGCGCCGGGAAGGACGTGCATCTGTCCAGCGTTGATACCAGATGCCCACTGGCTACCTCCGGCTATGCAGTTGAAAAGAGAACATCCATCGCCCCTGGCTATCCTGTTGCAATTCGCCTGCCGGTCCGGGGTTAAACCCCGTCACCCTTTTCAGCGCATCGGTCATGGCGGAGAGCGTCGGGAGTGAGGTGGTATAGCCCGTCAGGATCAGCGAGGGTGGCTGATAACGCAGCGCCGTCAGCCACGCCTGCCGGGGCATTGCACTGGCAAGGGATTCAAGCGCGGGTTGCCATGCCACCGTCTCAGGCGGCTGCGAAGGGGTTTCCACCCCCGCAGACTGCGGCTGACGGGCTTTCAATACCTTCTGCACCGCACGCGTTCCCGCCAGATCGCTCTGCAACGCCTGTGACGCGAGAGTCTGCGTCGCCCGAAGGCTGACGCCTCCCGCCAGCATCACCAACAATGAGGCGGTAAGCAGCAGCCCCCAAAAACGCAGGCGCTGATTACGTTGCTGCCGACGCCAGGGTAAAAGATTGGGCATGCTCATTACGGCGCCTCGCTCATGGCCAGCGCCAGGGCGACGGTGTAATCAGCACCACATTCTGGCAACGGCGGCTGACACAGCGTCACCGCTTCCCACGGATCGCGGGCAGCATCAAACACGGCGATATCAGAAGGAGAAAGCGCAAGCAACGCCGCCAGCTCATTCACCGTCGCCGCTTCTGTGGTGTAGCGCCGCCCCCACTGGTGACGCATCGCCCACAGCCACTGGTGTTTATCCCTCCAGGCTACGCACCGGACGGGGGCAACAGCAGAGAGAAGATTAGCCAGTGCGCCGGCATCCGGGACGATTGCGGCCAGGCGCAAACGCAGCGCTTTCGCCAGCGACAACAGGGTATCGACCTCTCTGTTTTGCGCGGCGGTAACCTGAAAAGTGTTGCTGAACGTATCCTGCGCGTAGTCAAAGCAGAGCGTATCGGGAGGCATCTCCAGCTCACGCGCTAATGCGGCGCCTACCCAGGTGAGCTGTTCGCTGTCACGCAAGGTAACGGATGGACGGGGCAACGCGCGTTGCAGAACGCGCGTTGCCGGAAATGAGAGAAATACCCGATGCGAGTGCGGCAATGTTTTCCGCCAGCCACGTAATGCGTTAACCAGTTGTTCTGGCTTAAGTATTTTGCCTTCACCGATAACCCCGTCCGACAGCGGCACCGCCCACCAGCGCCGTAAACGCCAGCCGGCCCGCTCTCTGGTCAGCGCCACGGCAATCACCTTATCCTGTTGAATATGAACGCCTGTTTGCCACGTTTTAAAAGCCATGCTTCACGATCTCCTTATCGCCCGTCGGAGTGACGGCTATATCAATGAATCAGGCTTGCCTTTATACTACCGCGCGATTGTTTAGAAACTGCCCAGGCTAAACCAAATGGGAAATCTCCGGTGAAGTTCGTAAAGTATTTATTGATCCTTGCAGTCTGTTGCATTCTGCTGGGAGCAGGCTCGATTATTGGTTTGTACAAATATGTCGAGCCGCAACTCCCTGATGTCGCCACACTTCGTGATGTGCGGCTTCAGATCCCTATGCAGGTCTATAGCGCCGATGGTGAACTGATGGCGCAATACGGCGAGAAACGTCGTATCCCACTGACCTTAAATCAAATTCCACCCGTGATGGTGAAGGCTTTTATCGCCACCGAGGACAGCCGTTTTTACGAGCACCACGGTGTCGATCCGGTCGGTATTTTCCGTGCGGCAAGCGTGGCGCTGTTCTCCGGTCATGCCTCTCAGGGGGCAAGTACCATTACCCAGCAGCTGGCGCGTAACTTCTTCCTCAGCCCGGAAAAGACGCTGATACGTAAGATCAAAGAAGTGTTCCTCGCGATCCGCATTGAGCAACTGCTGAGCAAAGACGAGATCCTTGAGCTTTACCTCAACAAGATCTATCTGGGCTACCGCGCCTATGGCGTAGGGGCTGCGGCTCAGGTCTATTTCGGTAAGTCGATCGATCAGCTCACGCTGAGCGAAATGGCGACCATTGCCGGCCTGCCAAAAGCGCCATCAACGTTTAACCCGCTCTATTCGCTGGACCGCGCCACCGCGCGCCGTAACGTTGTGCTATCGCGTATGTTGAGCGAAGGCTACATCAGCCAGGATGAGTACGATCGGGCACGCAGCGATGTGATTGATGCCAATTACCATGCACCGGAAATTGCTTTCTCATCGCCGTATCTGACGGAAATGGTTCGCCAGGAGATGGTGCGCCGCTACGGCGACAAAGCATATGAAGACGGCTATCGCGTTTATACCACCGTGACCCGCAAGGTGCAGCAGGCTGCCCAGCAGGCGGTGCGTAATAACGTGATGGATTACGATATGCGTCACGGCTATCGCGGCCCGTCCAACGTGCTGTGGAGAGTGGGCGAAGGCGCATGGGACAGCAAAAAAATTACTGATTCCCTGAAAGCGCTGCCGACCTATGGCCCGCTGCGTCCGGCGGTGGTCACCCAGGCCGATCCGCAGGAAGCGGTGGCGATGATGGCCGATGGTACATCCGTTTCGCTGCGTATGGAGGGTATCCGCTGGGCGCGTCCGTACCGTTCTGACACCCTTCAGGGGCCTACTCCACGTAAAGTGACGGATGTGGTACAAACCGGACAACAAATCTGGGTGCGTCAGGTAGGCGATGCCTGGTGGCTGGCACAGGTGCCGGACGTCAACTCTGCCCTGGTCTCCATCAATCCGCAGAACGGTGCCGTGATGGCGCTGGTTGGCGGGTTCGATTTCAACCAGAGCAAATTTAACCGCGCAACCCAGGCGCTGCGTCAGGTCGGTTCGAACATCAAACCGTTCCTGTATACCGCGGCGATGGACAAGGGGCTAACGCTCGCCAGCATTCTCAACGACGTGCCAATCTCCCGATGGGACGCCGGTGCGGGCTCTGACTGGCAGCCGAAGAACTCTCCGGCGCAATACGCTGGCCCTATCCGTCTGCGTCAGGGCCTTGGCCAGTCGAAGAACGTGGTCATGGTTCGCGCGATGCGTGCGATGGGCGTTGATTATGCGGCAGAGTATCTGCAACGCTTCGGCTTCCCGGCGCAAAACATCGTTCATACCGAATCTTTGGCGCTCGGCTCCGCGTCCTTCACGCCGCTCCAGGTCGCACGTGGCTACTCGGTAATGGCAAACGGCGGCTTCCTGGTCGATCCGTATTTCATCAGCAAAATCGAGAACGATCAGGGCGGCGTACTGTTTGAAGCGAAGCCGAAAATTGCCTGCCCTGAATGCGATATTCCGGTGATTTACGGCGACACGCCAAAATCCAATGTCCTTGAAAACAAGGATATGGAAGATGTTGCCATCTCTCAGGAACGTCAGAATCTGGCGGTGCCGCAGCCTCAGCTGGAACAGGCCAATCAGGCGCTGGTCGCCCAGAGTGGCGCGCAGGAGTATGCTCCACACGTGATCAGCACGCCGCTGTCGTTCCTGATTAAGAGCGCGCTGAACACCAACATCTTTGGCGAACCGGGCTGGCAAGGCACCGGCTGGCGAGCGGGCCGCGATTTGCAGCGCCGCGACATCGGCGGCAAAACAGGCACAACCAACAGCTCAAAAGATGCCTGGTTCTCAGGTTATGGCCCGGGCGTTGTCACCTCGGTCTGGATTGGTTTTGACGATCACCGCCGCACTCTGGGGCGCACAACCGCTTCTGGCGCGATTAAAGATCAGATTTCCGGTTACGAGGGCGGGGCTAAGAGTGCGCAACCGGCCTGGGATGCTTACATGAAGGCCGCTCTCGAGGGCGTGCCGGAGCAGCCGCTAACGCCTCCGCCGGGCATTGTCACGATCAATATTGACCGCAGCACCGGACAGCTCGCGAATGGCGGCAACAGCCGTGCCGAGTATTTCATCGAGGGTACGCAGCCAACCACGCAGGCGGTGCATGAGGTGGGTACCGAAATCATTGATAACGGCGAAACGCACGAGCTCTTCTGACGCCAACAAAAAAGCCGGGCGGTGGCGACGCCTGACCCGGCCTACAGCGTAATGCAAAACGGCAACCTTCGGTTGCCGTTTTTAATGGTGGCGCTACAAACGCCCCTGCCCCTTCAGCCACTCCCGCACCAGGAACAGTGCGCTCACGTTGCGTGCCTCGTTAAAGTCAGGATCTTCCAGCAAATCCATCAGATGAGCCAGCGGCCAGCGAACCTGCGGCAGCGGTTCCGGCTCGTCTCCTTCCAGCGATTCAGGATAGAGATCTTCCGCGACAACAATGTTCATTTTGCTGGAGAAATAGGACGGCGCCATGCTCAGCTTTTTCAGGAACGTCAGCTCTTTCGCGCCAAAGCCGACCTCTTCTTTCAGCTCCCGGTTTGCCGCTTCAAACACCGTTTCACCCGGATCGATCAGTCCTTTGGAGAAGCCCAGCTCGTAGGATTCTGTACCCACGGCGTATTCACGAATGAGGATCAGGTGCTCGTCGACGATAGGCACTATCATCACCGCTTCACGCGAGGAGGGGCGCATACGCTCATAAACACGACGCACACCGTTGCTGAACTCCAGATCCACGCTTTCAACATTAAACAGACGCGATTTTGCGACGGTTTCAACATTCAGAATGGTGGGCTTTTGTAAGGGTTTGGTCATCTTGACGGGTCTTTGCTGGGTGAACTGGCTTTATTGTGCGATACGCCGCACGGTTTCGGCAATGTCAATTGCTCTTTATTTACATTTATGCAACGTAACTGTAGGCAATTCTCATTTCAAAACAAATGTCAAGAGGTTGAAAAGTTTCCAGGAATTTGCTGATATCGCGCCGGAACAGGCTTTGTTATCATTACCGGTCACTGGGATGCGCGTCAACATGCTCAAGTTAGACTCCATACTTGCCGATAGCCGACCACAGAATCTCATTCATTGTACAAAAGGTGCGACTGACAACACCTGTAAGAAGATAAGTAAGATGGGGAAAGCATGAGCACCATTTTGATTTTTCTCGCTGCTGTGCTGGCCTGCGCGTCGATTGCAGTGTGGGTATTCAGGCGCCGCGTACATCGCCGTTATCGGCTGCCCTTTTTGAACGCGTTTGCCGGGGCAAACACGCGCAAGCTTTCGCCAGAGGAACGCAGCACCGTTGAGCAGTATCTCGACACGCTGAACCGATCCCGGCTTTCGCCTGGCCCTACCGGCGCCAGCGCCGCCCCCGTATCGCTCAACCTTAACGCACAAAGCGACACCGTTTTGTGCGTAACGCGCTCTATTACCCGCTACGGCATCACAACCGACGATCCCAACAAATGGCGTTACTATCTCGACTCTGTTGAAGTGCACCTGCCTCCCTTCTGGGAGCAGTATATCAACGACGAAAACAGCGTCGAGCTCATCCATACCGATACGCTGCCGCTGGTTATCTCCCTTAATGGTCATACTCTGAGCGAATATGTTCAGGAAGCGCCACGCTTTGCGCTGGAACGCGCGAGCGGAACGCAGGCCTCTATTCGTGGTGAAGAGACAGAGCAGATTGAACTGCTCAACATCCGCCAGGAAACGCATGAAGAGTACGTCCTGAGCCGCCCGGATGGCATTCGCGAAGCGGTGCTGATTGTCGTCTCGTTCCTGCTCTTTTTCATCTGCCTGCTGACGCCGGACGTGTTTGTTCCGTGGCTCGCGGGCGGCGCAGTACTGCTTCTGGCCGCCGGGCTGTGGGGCATATTTGCCCCGCCGGCAAAAACGTCATTACGCGAAATTCACTGCCTGCGCGGAACCCCAAAACGCTGGGGACTGTTCGGCGAGAACGATCAGGAACATATCAACAATATCTCGCTCGGGATCATCGATCTTATCTATCCGCGCCACTGGCAGCCGTGGATTGCGCAGGACCTGGGCCACAAAACGGATATTGATATCTATCTCGACCGCCACGTTGTACGCCAGGGACGTTACTTATCCCTGCACGACGAAGTAAAAAACTTCCCGCTTCAGCACTGGCTTCGCAGCGCGGTGATTGCCGGTGGCGCCGCGTTAATCTTCCTCATGCTGCTGCTTTTCGTGCCGCTGGATATGCCGATTAAATTTACCCTGTCATGGATCAAAGGGGCGCAAACCGTGGAAGCCACCAGCGTACAGCAGCTCGAAGAAGCGGGTGTACGCGTGGGGGATACGTTGCGGCTGAAAGGCACCGGGATGTGTAATATCCACTCACCGGGCGCCTGGAACACGCGCCAGAACTCGCCGTTCGCGCCGTTCGACTGCTCTCAGATCATCTGGAATGACGCCTCTCCGCTGCCGCTTCCGGAATCGGATGTGGTCAATAAGGCCACCGCGCTCACCCAGACGATTAATCGCCAGCTCCATCCAAAACCGGATGATGATTCTCGCGTCAGCCCTGCCCTGCGTTCGGCCATTCAGAAGTCCGGCATGGTGCTGCTGGATGACTTTGGCGAAATCGTCCTGAAAACAGAAGATCTCTGCTCAGCTCAGGATGACTGTATCCGGCTGAAGAACGCGCTGGTCAATCTCGGCAACAGCAAAGACTGGGACGCGCTGGTGAAACGCGCCGAAGCGGGACGCCTCGATGGTGTAAATGTGCTTCTGCGTCCGGTCAGCGCCGAGTCGCTGGATAACCTGGTGGCGACCTCTACCGCCCCCTTCGTGATGCGTGAAACCACCCGTGCCGCCCAGGCGCTTAACAGCCCGGCGCCGGGTGGTTTTGTGATTGCCAGCGATGAAGGCAGCGACCTGGTGGATCAACCCTATCCGCAGGTTTCGCTGTATGACTATCCTGCCCAGGAGCAGTGGAGCGAATTCCAGCGTCTGGCGCAGATGCTGATGCAGACGCCATTCAGCGCGGAAGGGATCGTCACCACCCTCTTTACCGATGCCAACGGCACGCGTCATATTGGCCTGCACCGTATGCCGGATAGCGCTGGCCTGTGGCGCTATGTAGGGACATCCCTGCTGCTGATTGCGATGCTGGCGTGTATTATCTGGAACGGTTATCAGGCCGTACGCCGCTATCAGCGCTCCCGCACGCGACTGGCAGAAATCCAGGCCTACTACGAAAATTGCCTAAACCCGAAACTGATCTCCTCTTCTGAGAGCCTGATCGGATAACGTCTCTGCGCGACAAGTTGTGCTACCCTGTCGCGCACGTTTCTTCTGGCTGGAGTTCCCCCTTATGCATCTTAATATCGACTGGCAGGCGGTCGATACCGTCCTGCTTGATATGGACGGCACGCTGCTTGATCTCGCCTTTGATAACTATTTCTGGCAAAAGCTGGTTCCGGAAACGTACGGTGAACAGCAGGGGATCTCCCCGGCGGAAGCGCAGGAATTCATTCGTTCGCAATATAGCGCGGTGCAGCATACGCTAAACTGGTACTGTCTTGACTACTGGAGCGAGCGACTCGGTCTGGATATTTGCGCCATGACCACCGCCCAGGGCGCACGCGCCGTTCTGCGCGAAGATACGGTCCCGTTCCTGGACGCGCTGAAAGCCTGCGGTAAGCGCCGTATTTTGCTGACAAATGCGCATCCCCATAACCTGGCCGTGAAGCTGGAACATACCGGTCTTGCTTCGCACCTTGATTTATTGCTTTCCACCCACACATTTGGTTATCCGAAAGAGGATCAGCGGTTGTGGCATGCCGTGGTGGAAGAGACCGGTTTACAGCCGGAACGCACGCTGTTCATTGACGACAGCGAGCCGATTCTGGATTCTGCGGCCGCATTTGGCATTCGCTATTGTCTGGGCGTGACCAATCCTGATTCCGGCCTGGCTGAAAAAAGCTATCTGCGACATCCGGGGCTGAACGACTATCGCCGGATGATCCCCTCACTCACCGTGAAGGAGACGCCATGAAAGAAAAACCCTCTGATGGGGTAAGACTGGATAAATGGCTGTGGGCCGCCCGTTTTTACAAAACGCGCGCCCTTGCCCGTGAAATGGTTGACGGCGGAAAGGTGCATTACAACGGTCAGCGCAGCAAACCGAGCAAGCTGGTTGAACTGAATGCCACGTTAACGCTTCGCCAGGGCAACGATGAGAAAACGGTGGTGGTGAAAGCCATTACCGAACAGCGGCGGCCAGCAACCGAAGCCGTTTTGCTGTATGAAGAGACGGCCGAAAGCATAGAGAAGCGCGAGAAAACCGCGCTGGCGCGCAAAATGAACGCGCTGACGATGCCTCACCCGGACCGGCGTCCGGATAAAAAAGAGCGCCGCGATCTGATGAAATTTAAACACGGTGAGAGCGAGTAACCCTCACCTGCATGAGAGATGAAAATGGCCCAACACGACCAATTACACCGCTATCTGTTTGAACAATTCGCCGTGCGCGGCGAGCTGGTCACCGTATCCGAAACCTGGAAACAGATTCTGGAAAACCACAACTACCCGCTGCCGGTAAAAACCCTGTTGGGCGAACTGCTGGTTGCCACCAGCCTGCTGACCGCCACGCTGAAGTTCGCTGGCGATATTACCGTCCAGTTGCAGGGCGATGGCCCAATGTCGCTGGCGGTGATCAACGGCAATAACCAGCAGCAGATGCGCGGCGTGGCGCGCGTTCAGGGCGATATCCCTGAAAATGCGGATCTGAAAACGCTGGTCGGAAATGGCTACCTGGTTATCACGATCTCGCCTGAAGAAGGTGAGCGCTATCAGGGCGTTGTCGGTCTGGAAGGCGATACGCTTGCCGCCTGCCTGGAAGATTACTTCATGCGTTCCGAACAGCTGCCAACCCGTCTGTTCATCCGCACCGGTGAAGTGGATGGTCAGCCTGCTGCCGGCGGTATGCTGCTTCAGGTTCTGCCTGCGCAGGATGCGCAGACCAATGATTTCGAACATCTGGCAACGCTGACGGAAACCATCAAAGCGGAAGAGCTGTTCACCCTGTCGGCGACCGACGTGCTGTGGCGTCTCTACCACGAAGAAGAAGTGACGGTTTACGATCCGCAGGCGGTGGAATTTAAGTGCACCTGCTCCCGCGAGCGTTGTGCTGGCGCCCTGAAAACGCTGCCGGATGAAGAGATCGACAGCATCATGGCGGAAGACGGTGAAATCGATATGCACTGTGACTACTGTGGTACGCACTACGTGTTCAATTCGATGGATATCGCGGAGATCCGCAATAACGCCTCTCCGGCGGATCCGCAGGTTCACTAAGCTCTGAGCCTGTTGCCCGGCGGCGCTATGCTCGCACGGGCCTACAATGAATTGTGCAATTTTTTGATATGATTGCTAATTGTAGGCCGGGTAAGCGTAGCGCCACCCGGCAAGAAAGAGCACTAACGCCGCCGCGCATTATTGTAACTGTCGTAGCTCATATCGACACGCTCCCCAAAAATCTCAATATCCGCCCAGGGCTTCACGACAGATTTCACTTTCCTCTGCCTTAATGCGCGGTCAAGTTCTTCTCTGGTCAATGCCTCCGGCATTTTCCACGCGTCCCCGGCGATCCTCCAGCCCGTGTTGGTTTGTGTGTAAGCCACGATCGTGCGATCGGTAAATTGAAATAGCACGGCTTCAGGCTTGCCGTCGCCGTTAAGATCCAGCGGCATGAGTAAACAGTTACTCTGGGCGCTATCGCAGCTCTCAAAGCGATACTGATTGCTGAGCATGGCTTGCCACAATGCCTTATCAGGACGAGCCATTCCCGGTGCGAGCTGGACCTGTTTTTCCAGCATCGCGGCGGTCATCTTACCTGCTCCGCCAGCGTTCCTGGAGAGAAGACCATTTATTTCACGCTGCCGTTTTAGGTTAGAGATAAACTGCGGATCGTTTTGCAGCGTGAGCATTGCCTCCCGCCCCTTTCGTCCAGCGTTACTGAGCATATACAGGCTGACTTGATCCGCCGTTATTCTGCCGTCCTGATAGCGGGCCATATGGCTTGCAACGCTTATTCGCCACGGATCCAGCACGGGGGTATGGATCAACGCCAGGAAGATGAGGGAAAGCAGCCCGGTCGCCGGTATGACGTACGCATGGATCTTCTGCGGTTCACGGCGCTGAATCAGAACGCTGGCGCAAAAACCGACCGCCCAGACCAGCGCCACGATGGTTATCAATACCCCGTACAGACGCTCGGGTGACCAGCCGTATTGCGAAATGCGTAGCCACAGCGCCCACCCCGCCAGAACCGGATACGCGGGTACGATAGCCACAGCAAGGCGAATCATCCCTCGCAACGGGGCATAGTAAGGCAGCGTTTGACGCTGTGGATGCCACACTATCGTCACCAGGAATAACAGCAGCAGCGCTAAGGTGGTCAGCAAGCCCGCGGCGGATATTCTGGCTGAAATGGATTCAAAGCCGACAAAAGGCAACGCGCCAATAAAGAGCAGCGCCAGCGCCGCCATCAGGGGAAGCAGACCGGTGGCTATGAGGGTCAGCAGATTTTGCAGGGCAAGGATTAACCTTACCTGCATACGCGTGAGCACGGCCGCACTGGCTGAAACCACGCCAATCGCCACTGAAATAAACCCGTCAGAATGAAAGAAAAGCCGATCAAAAAAGCCGATGCCGATAAGTTCGAAAAGCTCGGCCCAGAGGAAAAGCACCAGCCAGAAGAGACCATTCGAAACAAAAATAATGAGCAGCGTCAGCGCGTTATGCCAGTTTCGTTGATAAAAGTCGCTGTAGAACGAGGTAGTCGGGACGGGATCCAGACGCCGCTGAATCCATGGCAACACGAACAGCGTCATCAGCAGCAGATGAAAGCCGAAAACGAGCATCTCATCTCTGAGATTCCAGCTTTCGAGTCCTGCAACGCTCCACTTAAGCCAGCCGCCCATACCCGCGACTGCCGCGCCGATCATCCCGAGTGACAGCCACAAAAATGGCTTTCTGAATGACGTCATGGCAAGAGACAACGTGGTTGTCATTACCACGGTGGCAGGTACTACACACATCAGCCACAGCGTATCCGATGGCAATTTTGCGTACTCGATATACCACGTAATTACATAGCAAATTACGCCCTGTAGAGCCCCCGCCAGCACGACGGCTACGCGCGTTGAAGGAGATAACGTCTCACGGTTTTCCATTTCTCATCCCTTGTTCATGAAAAATCTATTGTCTCATCAAGGCAAAACTCTGGCCCCCACCTCAAACTCTGAAAATAGCTGACCCAAGAGACCTGAATCGTTTTCCCAATGTAACTCTTACGTAATTTTCTTTCATGTATGCGATTACATTCACATTCTTCTGGATAAATTCACCAGAGATTAACCTTTTAAGAACATTTTCCCCAACCAAAAAGCGATTCCTGCGATAATCTGCCCGCCCTGTGACTGGAGTCGCAGCGTTTTCCGTTAGTAAGGGTTTTGACCAGATACGTAAATCTATGAGCCCCGTCGCGGTTAACATCCCCAGAAAAACCCTACAATTTCAGGCAGTACATATTGGCTAAGGAGCAGTGATATGCGTGTTAATGGTTTAACCCCGCAAGATCTCAAGGCTTATGGTATTCACGACGTCCAGGAAGTGGTCTACAACCCCGATTACGATACGCTGTATCAGGAAGAGCTCAATCCGGCACTGGAAGGATACGAGCGAGGTGTGTTGACGAATCTTGGTGCTATCGCCGTCGATACCGGTATTTTTACCGGCCGTTCGCCGAAAGATAAATACATTGTCCGAGATGATACCACCCGCGATACGCTGTGGTGGGCCGATAAAGGCAAAGGGAAGAACGATAACAAACCGCTCTCTCCTGAAACCTGGCAGCATCTGAAAGGGCTCGTCACCCATCAGCTTTCCGGCAAGCGTCTGTTCATCGTCGATGCTTTCTGCGGCGCTAACGCCGACACCCGTCTCTCCGTTCGGTTTATCACTGAAGTGGCCTGGCAGGCGCATTTCGTGAAGAACATGTTCATTCGTCCGACCGATGAAGAACTGCAAAACTTCACCCCTGACTTTATCGTGATGAACGGCGCGAAATGCACCAACCCGCAGTGGAAAGAGCAGGGTCTGAACTCCGAAAACTTCATCGCCTTCAACCTGACCGAGCGTATCCAGCTGATCGGCGGTACCTGGTACGGCGGCGAAATGAAGAAAGGGATGTTCTCGGTCATGAACTACCTGCTGCCGCTGCGCGGTATCGCCTCCATGCACTGCTCGGCGAACGTCGGTGAAAAAGGTGACGTGGCGGTGTTCTTCGGCCTTTCCGGCACCGGTAAAACGACGCTGTCCACCGATCCAAAACGTCGTCTGATTGGCGACGACGAGCACGGCTGGGACGACGACGGTGTGTTTAACTTTGAAGGCGGCTGCTACGCGAAAACCATTCGCCTGTCTGAAGAGGCAGAGCCGGATATCTATCACGCGATTCGCCGCGATGCGCTGCTGGAAAACGTCACCGTGCGTGCCGATGGCTCTGTCGACTTCGACGATGCGTCCAAAACCGAAAACACCCGCGTCTCTTACCCGATCTACCACATCGACAACATCGTGAAGCCGGTGTCGAAGGCGGGCCACGCCACGAAGGTGATTTTCCTTACCGCAGACGCGTTCGGCGTGTTGCCGCCAGTTTCCCGCCTGACCGCCAGCCAGACTCAGTACCATTTCCTCTCCGGCTTTACCGCTAAACTGGCGGGTACCGAGCGCGGTGTGACCGAGCCAACCCCAACCTTCTCCGCCTGCTTCGGCGCAGCGTTCCTGTCGCTACACCCAACGCAGTATGCGGAAGTGCTGGTGAAACGCATGCAGGCATCCGGCGCACAGGCATACCTGGTGAACACCGGCTGGAACGGGACGGGCAAACGTATCTCCATCAAAGATACACGCGCCATCATCGACGCGATTCTGGATGGTTCATTGGATAACGCCGAGACCTTTACGCTGCCGATGTTCAATCTGGCGATCCCAACAGAGCTGCCTGGCGTGGATACGCGTATCCTCGATCCGCGTAACACCTACGGTTCACCGGAACAGTGGCGCGAGAAGGCAGAATCGCTGGCGAAACTGTTTATCGAAAACTTTGAGAAGTATACCGACACCCCGGCGGGTGCTGCGCTGGTGAGTGCGGGACCAAGGTAAAAGCAAAAAGGCAACGAAAGTTGCCTTTTTTAATGTTTTCTCCCTCTCCCCGTGGGAGAGGGCCGGGGTGAGGGCATCAGGCCCCACCCTTTTTTAACTCTCTTTCACCTGCCCCCGTAAAACCGGCACCGGTAACCATGCGCGAATGCTCAAACCACCCCGTTCGCTGGTGCCAATTTCCAGCAGTCCGTTATGGTTATCAACAATACGCTGCACAATCGCCAGGCCTAAGCCGGTTCCGCTGGTGCTGCGCGCGCTGTCGCCGCGCACAAACGGCTGGAACAGGTGCTTACGCTGCTCAGGCTTGATGCCCGGGCCATCGTCTTCCACCTGGAACCAGGCGCGGTTGAGTTCCGTACCGCTGCTGACTTTGATCCAACCGTTGCCGTAGCGCGCCGCGTTGACCACCATATTCGCTACCGCGCGTTTGATGGAGAGCGGGTGCATACGTACCTGAATCTCGCCCGCCTGAAGGTCGGTCGCAATTTCACGTTCGTAGCCGCTTTCGGCGGCAACAACTTCGCCCAGAACCGCGTTCAGATCCGCCATCTCCATCGGCATCTCCTGCCCGGTACGCAGGTAGTCGATAAACTGCTCGATGATGGCGTTACACTCTTCGATATCCTTGTTGATGGACTCTGCAAGATAACCATCCTGCTCGCCCATCATCTCTGTTGCCAGGCGGATACGTGTCAGCGGGGTGCGAAGGTCATGGCTAACCCCCGCCATCAGCAGCGTACGGTCGTCAGCCAGCTGTTTAACGCCTGCCGCCATGTGGTTAAAAGCACGCGTTACCGAGCGCACTTCCGATGCGCCATACTCGCGCAGCGGCGGTGGGATAATACCTTTACCAACCTGCAATGCCGCATGCTCCAGGTCGACCAGCGGTCGGTTCTGGATACGAATAAACAGCCATGCGCCGCCGATAGCCAGCAGCATGATCGCCAGGGTGTATCGGAACAGCGGTGAGAAGTCGCCCTGATGAATCTCGGTGAGCGGAACACGCACCCAGATGTTGGGTGACAGCCAGGTTTTCAGCCAGACAACCGGCGAGCTTTTATTGACCTCAACGCGCACTTCCGTCGGGCCGCCAAGCTGCTGTGCCATCTGCTGGCTAAGGAATTCATAGTGCTGCGCCCAGCGCAGGCCGGCATCTTCCGCCGCTTCGTTCGAATAGAGAGAAATGCCCAACTCACGGTAGATTTCCCGACGGAATGCCGGGGGAACAACCAACTGCGTGCCGTCCTCCAGTTGCAGTTTGTCGGTCATCAGCATACGCACTTCGTATGCCAGCACCTTATTAAACTGCTGAAGGCTCGGCAGGATCGCAAAGTTCAGCACCACCAGGTAGGTCGTCACCAGGCTGACAAACAGCAGGGTGACGATCAATAACAGCGTGCGGGCAAACGAACTTCGCGGCGAGAAGCGCATTCGCCTCATGCTTTAGAGCCGTCCGGGACAAACACGTAGCCCAGACCCCACACGGTCTGAATATAACGAGGATGCGCCGGATCTTCTTCCACCATGCGGCGCAGACGAGAGATCTGCACGTCGATAGAACGTTCCATTGCGGAGTATTCACGGCCGCGCGCCAGGTTCATCAGCTTGTCACGTGAAAGCGGTTCACGCGGGTGGCTGACCAGCGCTTTCAGTACCGCAAACTCGCCGCTGGTGAGCGGCATTGGCTCATCTTCACGGAACATTTCACGGGTGCCGAGGTTCAGCTTGAACTTACCGAATGCAATGACGGCCTCTTCCTGAGACGGCGCGCCCGGCAGCTCGTTCGCCTGACGACGCAGCACGGCGCGAATACGCGCCAGCAGTTCACGCGGGTTAAACGGCTTAGGAATGTAGTCATCAGCGCCAATCTCAAGGCCGACGATACGGTCAACTTCTTCACCCTTCGCCGTCACCATGATGATTGGCATCGGGTTGCTCTGGCTACGCAGACGACGGCAAATAGAGAGCCCATCTTCGCCAGGCAGCATCAGGTCCAACACCATCAGGTGGAAGGATTCACGCGTCAGCAGACGATCCATCTGTTCCGCGTTCGCGACGCTACGAACCTGGAAGCCCTGCTCGGTCAGATAACGTTCCAGCAGCGCACGCAGGCGCATGTCGTCATCTACGACCAGAATTTTGTAGTTCTCTTGCATTGTGTGTACTCCCAAAGGTTCGGATAAGCCTGGAACAGCGTATTCTAAAAAAGTGCACGGGTTCGACCAGCAAATTCTGGTATAAATTCTAGACGAAATTGTTACAAAGCATATTTAACAGCAGCTTATCTGTTCATTTCATCACATAAATCATTATTAATCTTGTCTGTTACACTGTGCGCTACGTATTGTGCGCAAAGACAGTTAACCGGCATTAAAGGCAGCACCATGAAAACGCCTCTGATCACCCGCGAAGGGTACGAGAAACTCAAAAAAGAGATGGATTACCTGTGGCGCGAAGAGCGTCCAGAAGTGACCAAAAAAGTCACCTGGGCCGCAAGTCTGGGCGACCGCAGCGAGAATGCGGACTATCAGTACAATAAAAAGCGACTGCGCGAAATCGATCGCCGGGTACGCTACCTGACGAAATGCCTCGAGAATCTCAAAATTGTCGATTACTCCCCGCAGCAGGAAGGTAAAGTGTTTTTCGGCGCGTGGGTCGAAATTGAAAACGACAACGGCGACACCCTGCGTTTTCGTATCGTTGGCTATGATGAAATTTTCGGTCGTAAGGATTACATTTCTATCGATTCACCCATGGCCCGCGCCCTGCTGAAAAAAGAGGTGGGCGATTTAGCCGTTGTCCAGACGCCCGCGGGTGAAGCAAGCTGGTACGTCAACGAAATCGAGTATGTTAAATAGTCCGAGAGCGCCCTCCCCGGCTGGCATTTTTTGGTGTCAGCCCGTATAACTATCCCCCTGATTTTCGATCCACAAGATGAACTGACCATGATGAAAGAGTCGCTCTGCCGCATTATTGCGGGTGATATTCAGGCCAGAGCCGAACAGGTAGAAGCTGCCGTTCGTCTGCTTGATGAAGGGAACACCGTGCCGTTTATTGCACGTTATCGTAAGGAAGTCACCGGCGGTCTGGATGACACGCAGCTGCGTAACCTTGAGACCCGTCTGGGCTATCTGCGCGAGCTGGAAGACCGACGTCAGGCGATCCTCAAATCTATCGGCGAGCAGGGCAAGCTGACCAGTGACCTGGAAAAAGCCATTAACGGTACCCTGAGCAAAACCGAACTTGAAGATCTCTATCTGCCGTACAAACCGAAGCGCCGCACGCGCGGGCAGATTGCGATCGAAGCCGGCCTTGAGCCGCTGGCCGACCTGCTGTGGAACGAGCCGTCTCACGATCCGGAAACCGAAGCCGCCAGATTTATCGACGCCGAAAAAGGCGTAGCGGACACCAAAGCCGCGCTGGACGGCGCTCGCTACATTCTGATGGAGCGCTTCGCCGAAGACGCGGCGCTGCTGGCCAAAGTGCGTGATTACCTGTGGAAGAACGCCCATATCGTCTCCACCGTGGTGTCCGGCAAAGAGGACGAAGGCGCGAAATTCCGCGACTACTTCGATCACCACGAACCCATTTCTACCGCGCCGTCTCACCGCGCGCTGGCGATGTTCCGCGGTCGTAACGAAGGCGTGCTGCAACTCTCCCTGAATGCCGATCCGCAGTTTGACGAGCCGCCTAAAGAGAGCCACTGTGAGCAGATCATTATGGATCACCTCGGTCTGCGCCTGAACAACGCCCCGGCGGACAGCTGGCGCAAAGGCGTGGTGAGCTGGACCTGGCGCATCAAGGTGCTCATGCACCTCGAAACCGAGCTGATGGGCACCGTGCGCGAGCGCGCCGAAGACGAAGCGATCAACGTCTTCGCCCGTAACCTGCACGACCTGCTGATGGCTGCGCCGGCTGGCCTGCGCGCCACCATGGGTCTCGATCCGGGTCTGCGCACCGGCGTGAAGGTGGCCGTGGTTGACGGCACCGGCAAGCTGGTTGCCACCGACACCATTTACCCGCACACCGGTCAGGCAGCGAAAGCGGCTGTCGTGGTCGCCGCGCTGTGCGAAAAGTACAACGTTGAGCTGGTTGCCATCGGTAACGGTACGGCGTCCCGCGAAACCGAACGTTTCTATCTCGACGTGCAGAAGCAGTTCCCGAAAGTGACGGCGCAGAAAGTGATCGTCAGCGAAGCGGGGGCATCTGTCTATTCCGCCTCTGAGCTGGCAGCGCAGGAGTTCCCGGAACTGGACGTTTCCCTGCGCGGTGCGGTCTCTATCGCCCGTCGTTTGCAGGATCCGCTGGCGGAGCTGGTGAAAATTGACCCGAAATCCATCGGCGTGGGCCAGTATCAGCACGACGTGAGCCAGACGCAACTGGCGCGCAAGCTGGATGCGGTGGTGGAAGACTGCGTTAACGCCGTCGGCGTGGACCTGAACACCGCTTCCGTTCCGCTGCTGACCCGCGTAGCAGGCCTGACCCGTATGATGGCGCAGAATATCGTCGCCTGGCGTGATGAGAACGGTCAGTTCCAGAACCGCCAGCAGCTGCTGAAGGTGAGCCGTCTGGGGCCGAAAGCTTTTGAGCAGTGCGCGGGCTTCCTGCGCATCAACCACGGCGATAACCCGCTGGATGCCTCTACCGTTCACCCGGAAGCCTATCCGGTTGTCGAGCGTATCCTGGCCGCCACCCAGCAGGCGCTGAAAGACCTGATGGGCGACAGCAGCGCGCTGCGTAACCTGAAAGCGGTGGATTTTACCGACGAACAGTTCGGCGTGCCGACGGTCACTGACATCATCAAAGAGCTGGAAAAACCGGGCCGCGATCCGCGTCCTGAGTTTAAAACCGCGACCTTTGCTGACGGCGTGGAAACCATGAACGACCTGCTGCCGGGCATGGTGCTGGAAGGGGCGGTAACCAACGTCACCAACTTTGGCGCGTTTGTGGATATCGGCGTGCATCAGGACGGTCTGGTGCATATCTCTTCCCTCGCCGACAAGTTCGTTGAAGATCCGCACACCGTGGTCAAAGCGGGCGACATCGTGAAGGTGAAAGTGCTGGAAGTGGATCTTCAGCGCAAGCGTATCGCCCTGACCATGCGTCTGGACGAGCAGCCGGGCGACACTAACGCGCGCCGTGGCGGTAATGGCGGTGGCCGTGAACAGCAGCGTCCGGCAGCGAAAGCCGCGAAGCCACGCGGACGTGACGCACAGCCAGCAGGCAACAGCGCGATGATGGATGCTCTGGCAGCGGCGATGGGTAAGAAACGCTAATCCTGTAAATGCCCCTCACCCTAACCCTCTCCCCAAAGGGGAAAGGGAACTTGAACACCCTCGCCCTTTTGGGGAGAGGGCCGGGGTGAGGGGAAAAATTATATCGTAAAATATGAAACCGATTGCATATCCATATTTAAACCGCTATTTATCACTCCATTAACAAATACGCTTTTTATTCCTTCCCGGGTATTCCCGCAAATATTGAGCAAGGTCAAGCAGACCGCAAATTAATACGATTAACAACATCCCGTCACATTTTTATTATTGCTGATAAAAACTATTCTCATTATCATCGCAGTGTTGATTATTTAACCTCTCGTGGAATCAGGCGCTATGCAATTCACTCCAGAAAGTGCGTGGAAAATTATCGGTTTTACCCCTGAGATAAGCCCGGCCTATCGGCAGAAGCTACTGTCACTGGGCATGCTACCCGGCTCATCATTCCAGGTGGTGCGCGTGGCGCCGTTGGGCGATCCTGTTCATATCGAAACCCGACGCGTTAATCTGGTTCTGCGTAAAAAAGACCTCGCATTAATTGAAGTTGAATCTTTATCCCGTTAACAAGCCAGCGGTTTCAGTGAGTCTAAAACAATGAAAAAATTAACTATTGGCTTAATTGGCAATCCTAATTCCGGCAAGACAACCTTATTTAATCAGTTAACCGGCGCACGCCAGCGTGTGGGAAATTGGGCAGGCGTAACGGTTGAACGCAAAGAAGGCCAGTTCACCACGACAGATAATCAGGTCACGCTGGTTGATTTACCGGGGACCTATTCACTCACCACAATTTCATCTCAGACCTCTCTCGATGAGCAAATTGCCTGCCACTATATTCTGAGCGGCGACGCGGATCTGCTCATCAATGTGGTGGATGCCTCCAATCTCGAACGAAATCTGTACCTCACGCTACAGCTGCTGGAGCTGGGGATCCCCTGCATCGTAGCGCTTAACATGCTCGACATCGCCGAGAAGCAAAAGCTGCGCATCGACG
Source organism: Enterobacter cloacae complex sp. XAL002 (assembly GCF_049236805.1). Classification (NCBI taxonomy): domain Bacteria; kingdom Pseudomonadati; phylum Pseudomonadota; class Gammaproteobacteria; order Enterobacterales; family Enterobacteriaceae; genus Enterobacter; species Enterobacter cloacae complex sp. XAL002. The sequence continues at coordinate 13,848 of NZ_JBMKJN010000020.1, read as the reverse complement.
TCGACGCCCTCTCCGCCCGTCTGGGCTGCCCGGTGGTTCCGCTGGTTTCTACCCGCGCGCGCGGCATTGACGCCCTGAAGCTGGCAATTGACCGCCACACGGGCAATGCCGACGTCGAACTGGTGCACTACGCCCAGCCGCTGCTGCGCGAGGCCGGGCAGCTGGCGCAGGAGATGGACAACGCCATGCCCGCCAGACAGCGCCTGTGGCTTGGCCTGCAAATGCTGGAAGGCGATATCTACAGCCGCGCCTACGCAGGCGATGCGGCGGATAAACTGAGCGTTGCACAGGCTCGCCTGAGCGACGAGCTGGATGACCCGGCCCTGCATATTGCGGATGCGCGCTATCAGGCCATCGCCGCTATCTGTGACGTGGTCAGCAATGCATTAACCGCTGAACCCAGCCGCTTCACCGCCGCCGTGGATAAGATTGTGCTCAACCGCTTCCTCGGTTTGCCAATCTTTTTACTGGTGATGTACGTAATGTTCCTGCTCGCTATAAACATCGGCGGTGCATTACAACCCATCTTTGATGGCGGCTCTGTCGCTATCTTCGTGCACGGTATTCAGTGGCTGGGCTACACCCTCCACTTCCCGGAATGGTTGACCATCTTCCTTGCGCAGGGGATCGGCGGCGGGATCAACACCGTCCTGCCGCTGGTACCGCAGATCGGCATGATGTACCTGTTCCTCTCCTTCCTTGAAGATTCCGGTTACATGGCACGCGCCGCCTTCGTGATGGACCGCCTGATGCAGGCGCTGGGGCTGCCGGGGAAATCCTTCGTGCCGCTGATTGTCGGTTTTGGCTGTAACGTGCCGTCAGTCATGGGCGCGCGTACGCTGGACGCACCGCGCGAACGCCTGATGACCATCATGATGGCGCCGTTCATGTCCTGCGGCGCACGTCTGGCGATCTTCGCGGTCTTTGCCGCGGCGTTCTTTGGTCAGGAAGGTGCGCTGGCCGTCTTCTCCCTGTATGTGCTGGGTATCGTGATGGCTATTCTCACCGGCCTGATGCTGAAGCACACCATCATGCGTGGCGAAGCGTCGCCGTTCGTGATGGAACTGCCGGTTTATCACGTTCCGCATCTGAAAAGCCTGATTATTCAAACATGGCAGCGCCTGAAGGGCTTTGTTCTGCGCGCCGGTAAGGTGATTGTAGTGGTCAGCATTTTCCTGAGCGCCCTGAACAGCTTCACCCTGAGCGGCCAGGCAGCGGACAACATTAATGACTCTGCCCTTGCCTCCGTCAGCCGGATCATTACGCCGATCTTCAAACCGATTGGCGTACAGGAAGACAACTGGCAGGCAACCGTGGGCCTGTTCACCGGCGCGATGGCAAAAGAGGTGGTTGTCGGCACCCTGAACACGCTCTACACCGCGGAAAACATCCAGGAAGAGGAGTTCAACCCGGCAGAGTTCAGCCTCGGTGACGAACTTCTGGGTGCAGTAGAAGAGACCTGGCAGAGCCTGAAAGACACCTTCAGCCTGAGCGTGCTGGCGAACCCGATTGAAGCCAGCAAAGGCGACGGCGTAATGGCGACCGGAGCAATGGGCGTGATGGGCCAGAAATTTGGCAGCGCGTCGGCGGCCTACAGCTACCTGATCTTCGTCCTGCTCTATATTCCGTGCATCTCGGTCATGGGCGCCATTGCCCGTGAGTCCAGCCGCGGCTGGATGGGCTTCTCCATTCTGTGGGGGCTGAACATTGCCTACTCGCTGGCGACCGTGTTTTATCAAACCGTCAATTACAGCCAGCATCCGCGCTACAGCCTGGTCTGTATCCTCGCGGTGATCCTGTTTAACGTGATGGTGATTGGCCTGCTGCGCCGGGCGCGTAGCCGCGTTGACGTTAACCTGCTGGCAACGCGCAAAACCCCAACGACCTGCTGTAGCAGCCCTGCGGGCGACTGTCACTGAGGGGAAAAAAGATGGCATCGTTGATTCAGGTCCGTGACTTACTGGCGTTACAGGGACGAATGGAGGCGAAGCAGCTCAGCCTCAGCCTGCATACGCCGCAGCCGATGATCGATGCCATGCTGGAAAGGCTGGAGGCGATGGGGAAAGCCGTGCGCATTCAGGAAGAGCCGGACAGTTGTCTGTCCGGCAGTTGTAAAAGTTGTCCGGAAGGTAAAGCCTGCCTCAGGGAGTGGTGGACGCTTCGCTGATAAAACCGGTCAGCGCCGAACAAAACTCAGCAGGATGAGAGATGAACGGCGCATGTGCCGCTTTGGCAACCACCATTGATTCACTCTCCGGCCACAGCGCATCCAGCAGCGGAACCACCTTGCGCGGGACCAGCCCATCCAGATAGCCATAAATACGCAGATGCGGCACCGTCAGTGACGCCAGCGGCTCACGCAGATCGGCCGTTTTCAGGATCTCCAGTCCACCGTTCAGCACCTCAACCTCCGGCATCGGCAGGGAAAGCACCGTCTGCTTCAGCATCCGCGCGTCCTGACGGGCGGTTTCAGTTCCCATCGTCTGCAACGCCAGGAAACGCTCCACCGTCCGCTGGAAATCTTCGCTCAACTGGTGCTGGAACCCGGCCAGCACCTCAGGTTTGATGCCCGGCCACGCCTCGCGGGCGCTGAAACAGGGTGATGAGGCAACGGTGATCAGCGCCTGCACCCGCTCAGGATGGCGCAGCGCAATCTGGCTTGCCACCAGCCCGCCCAGGCTCCAGCCGAGCCAGACGGCTTTTTGCGGCGCCGCTTCCAGAACCTGCTCCGCTATGTCGTCGAGCGTCATCACGCCGTAGCCGTGGCTACGGCCATACCCCGGCAGATCCACCAGGTGTACCGTAAATTGCGAGGCCAGTTCCTCACTTATGCAACGCCACACTTCGGCGTTCAGTCCCCATCCGTGCAGCAGCACAAGATGACAATTTCCCGTCCCAACGGTCTGCCACCACAGCGTCTTCATCAGTTAACTTACTCTTTTTTCACATGGAGGTTGCGTATGCTAACAGTGCCCGGCTTGTGCTGGCTATGCCGAATGCCACTTGCGCTGAGCGCGTGGGGCGTCTGTTCCGTTTGCACGGGAGCGCTGGGTTACCTGAAGGGTTGTCCGCAATGCGGCTTGCCTGCCGTAAGCCAGACGCTCCCCTGTGGTCGATGCCTGAAAAAAGCGCCGCCGTGGAGCGCGCTGGTGGCGGTGGATGATTACGTTTTGCCGCTGAGTCGTCTGGTTCATCAGTTTAAGTTTTCCAGCCAGTTCGCGCTGGCGCAGCCACTGGCACGCCTGTTATTACTGGCGGTATTGCAGGCGCGAAGAACGCGTGGGCTACCGTCGGTCGACACGCTCGTGAACGTGCCACTCTTTCAGCGTCGGCACTGGCGGCGGGGATACAATCAGAGCGACCTGCTGTGCCGTCCGCTCGCCCGCTGGCTGGGTTGCCGGTACCCCGCCTCTGCGCTGAAACGTATTCATGCCACTGCCGTTCAGCACCGGCTCAACGCCCGGTCGCGCAAAAGAAACCTGAAAAACGCCTTTCGCCTTGAATTGCCGGTCAACGGTCTCCATATCGCGATTGTGGATGATGTCGTCACCACGGGCAGTACCGTGGCTGAACTTTCCCGACTGCTTTTGCAAAGCGGCGCCGCGTCAGTTCAGGTATGGTGTCTGTGCCGTACCTTGTAGCCCTTCTTCAATGGGCGTATGATTATACCCAGGTAATTTAGTCAACTATTAGGCCAAAGCTATGATCCGTATTTCCGATTCTGCACAAGCGCACTTTGCCAAACTGCTGGCAAATCAGGAAGAAGGGACGCAGATCCGCGTGTTTGTGATCAATCCAGGCACTCCGAATGCAGAATGTGGTGTCTCTTATTGTCCTCCGGATGCTGTGGAAGCAACTGACACTGCCCTTAAATTTGAACAGCTCACCGCATACGTTGATGAGCTGAGCGCGCCGTATCTTGAAGATGCGGAGATTGATTTCGTCACCGACCAGCTGGGTTCTCAGCTGACGCTGAAGGCGCCAAACGCGAAGATGCGTAAAGTCTCTGACGATGCCCCGCTGATGGAGCGTGTGGAATATCTGCTGCAATCGCAGATCAACCCGCAGCTGGCCGGCCACGGTGGACGTGTTTCCCTGATGGAAATCACCGAAGATGGTCTGGCGATCCTGCAATTCGGCGGCGGCTGTAACGGCTGCTCCATGGTCGATGTAACCCTGAAAGAAGGGATCGAGAAGCAGCTGCTGAACGAATTCCCGGAACTGAAAGGCGTGCGCGATCTGACCGAACACCAGCGCGGCGAGCACTCTTACTACTAATTCAGTGCCCGTCTGTATTGCCCGGTGGCGCTGCGCTTACCGGGCCTGCTTTTTCTTGCCTCCCCCTCTATATGTTGACCTGCGTCTCATAATTCAAATTTTGCCTCCCTGGGTGATTCTCAATCACGTCATGTTACCCGTATCATTCCCATGGGCACTCAACACCCTTATAACAGCCGACTAAACTTATCGTTTTCGCAGGCATCAGTATGAGTGCCGTTAATACTCTGTTCCCAGTTGGGACAACCGGAATTTGTCGTTGAAACAATGACGTTACCCATAACAATTCAAAGGCCAGGTCAATCATGCCATTAGTCATCGTCGCTATCGGTGTTGTGTTATTACTGCTCTTGATGATCCGCTTCAAAATGAACGGATTTATCGCTCTGGTTCTGGTGGCACTTGCAGTCGGTCTGATGCAGGGAATGCCGCTGGTTAAAGTTATCAGCTCCATTAAAGCCGGTGTCGGCGGTACGCTCGGCAGCCTGGCGCTGATCATGGGCTTCGGCGCCATGCTCGGTAAAATGCTCGCGGACTGCGGTGGCGCGCAGCGTATTGCCACTACCCTAATCGATAAATTTGGCAAGCAGCACATCCAGTGGGCGGTGGTGTTAACCGGTTTTACCGTCGGTTTCGCACTGTTCTATGAAGTGGGCTTCGTCCTGATGCTGCCGCTGGTGTTCACCATCGCCGCTGCCGCCAACATCCCGCTGCTGTTCGTAGGCGTACCGATGGCTGCGGCGCTGTCCGTCACCCACGGCTTCCTGCCGCCGCATCCGGGTCCAACGGCTATCGCCACCATCTTCCACGCCGACATGGGTAAAACCCTGCTGTTCGGTACGATTCTGGCGATCCCAACGGTTATCCTGGCCGGTCCTGTTTATGCACGCTTCCTGAAAGGCATTGATAAGCCCATCCCGGAAGGCCTGTACAGCGCCAAAACCTTCACAGATGCAGAGATGCCTGGCTTTGGCGTCAGCGTCTGGACCTCTCTGGTGCCGGTGATCCTGATGGCAATGCGTGCCGTAGCAGAGATGGTTCTGCCGAAAGGTCACGCGTTCCTGTCCGTTGCGGAGTTCCTGGGCGACCCGGTGATGGCAACGCTGATTGCGGTCCTGATCGCCATGTTCACCTTCGGTCTTAACCGTGGTCGTTCCATGGATCAGATCAACGACACGCTGACCTCTTCCATCAAAATCATTGCCATGATGCTGCTGATCATCGGCGGTGGCGGCGCGTTTAAGCAGGTGCTGGTCGACAGCGGCGTGGATAAATACATTGCTGCCATGATGCATGAAACCAACGTATCGCCGCTCCTGATGGCATGGTCTATTGCCGCGGTGCTGCGTATCGCGCTGGGCTCTGCAACCGTTGCGGCGATTACCGCGGGTGGTATCGTTGCGCCGCTGATTGCGACCACGGGCGTAAGCCCTGAGCTGATGGTTATCGCGGTCGGTTCGGGCAGCGTGATTTTCTCCCACGTGAACGATCCGGGCTTCTGGCTGTTCAAGGAGTACTTCAACCTGACCATCGGTGAAACCATCAAGTCCTGGTCCGCGCTGGAGACCATTATTTCGGTGTGCGGTCTGGTCGGGGTGCTGCTGTTGAATATGGTGATTTAATGCCATGAGTCGGGAGGCGGCTACGCCTTACCCGACCTACATGAGCACGACCTGATAATAAAAAACCCGCCACTGGCGGGTTTTTTATTACTTCTTACCGGCTGCTTTTCGCCGTTTATCCAAATCCTTAATCAGCCTGTTCACCCCGTCATCGGCGAACATCGCTTCAAGCGTAGTGGACAGCTTGCGACGCCAGTTTTTGTACTGATAGCTGGTACCGGGTATGTTTACCGGCTCCGCCATATCAATCCAGTCTTCCGGTTGCAGACCGAGCAACGCGCTGTTGCTGTCGGCAATATAGCGCTGTAAGCCACGGTTAAGCGTTGGCGTCATCGACATCAGCGACGCCTTATGCCCGGTGCGCTTCGGCAGACAGCCATGCTTATGCAGCGCATCCAGCAGCCCCTGTTTCGCCAGCTCGCGATCCTGATACAACCCACGCAGAACCTCTTCATCCGGGTAGAGGCCCAGCGTTTTGCCGAGCGTCAGGTCGCCGCTTTCCCAGTAGCCTCTGAGCGTAGGAAGATCATGCGTCGTCGCGACTGCCATTGACTGTTCAGGGTACGCTTTCGGCGCGCGGAAGGTTTTCTCATGGTCGTTTTCAAAATAGAGCACTTTGTAGGAGTAAACCCCGCTGTCGCGGAGCTTGCTGACAATCTCAACCGGCACGGTACCGAGATCTTCGCCAATCACCATGCACTGATGACGCTTACTCTCCAGCGCGAGGATTGAGAGCAGATCGTCCACCGGATACTGCACGTACGCCCCGTGATCGGCCGTTTCACCGTACGGGATCCACCACAGACGCAGCACAGACATGACATGGTCGATACGCAACGCGCCGCAGTTCTGCATGTTAGCGCGCAGCAGATCGATAAACGGCTCGTAGGCACGCGCCGCCATCACGTGTGGATCCATCGGCGGCAAGCCCCAGTTCTGACCAAGCGGGCCCAGAATATCCGGCGGCGCACCGACGGAGGCTTTCAGACAGTAAAGTTCACGGTCACACCAGGTCTCCGCCCCACCTTCCGCCACGCCGACGGCCAGATCGCGATACAGACCGATCGGCATGTTATAGCCCTGGCTCACCTGCCAGCAGGCAGCAAACTGGCTGTACGCAAGCCACTGCAACCAGAGATAGAAATCCACCTCGTCGGCATGCGTCTCACAGAACGCCTTCACTTCCGGGGTATCCACGGACTGATACGCTTCCGGCCACACCGGCCAGCCCCAGCGCATCTCATCCTCCTGGACCTGATACGCATGCAGCGCATCAAACGCAGCCTGCCAGTAAAGGCTCTCGCCTTCCTGCATCACAAACTGGCGGAAGGCTGCCATCTGCTCGTCGTCACGCTTCGCAAAGCCCTTCCAGGCCAGACGCAGCGCCGCCATTTTCAGCGCGGTCACGGAGGCATAATCGACCCAGTCCGCATCGCGGGCCTGTTTCAGCATCTGTTGGGTGGTCTCAAGCTTCCACCACGCCTGCGCCTCTTTGCTGTTTTTGAAATCGTCTAACGCGTTAACGTCGATGTAGATCACGTTCAGCCAGCGGCGGGAAGACGGGCTGTACGGGCTGGCGCTTTCCGGATTCGCCGGATAGAGGGCGTGGATCGGGTTGAGGCCGATAAATGCCCCGCCGCGCTCACCAACAGATGCCAGCATCTTTTTCAGGTCGCCAAAATCGCCAATGCCCCAGTTGCTGTCTGAACGCAAGGTGTAAAGCTGCACACAGGCGCCCCACAGCTTTTTGCCTTCGAGTAGCGCCTGCGGCTCATAGCAGCGCTTCGGCGCGACGATCACCCGACAGTGGAAGCGGCTGTCATTCTGGGTGAGCGTCAGGCTGTGATAGCCCTCCGGCAGCTTCGCCGGAAGGGTGAGGGTTTTGCCGCCGGTGGCATGGCCTTTATGCTGATGCCCCTCTTCGGTGGTGAGCAGCCAGCTGAACTCGCCGCGTCCTTCCACCGCCAGCGGCATCTTTTTGCCCGCGGTAAAGACCTTCACGTTCGGCACCGGCGCTCCCGACGCTTTCGCGTCGGATTTGTGCATGGCATCCAGCAAACGTCTTTTGGTGTCCGCACCAATAGACTGCGGTTTGCCGTGCGCATTGATGTAACTGAGGCTAATTCCCGCCGCCTGCGCGGCACTGTCCAGACGTTTACTCTCCATCGCGCTTCCTTAGCGTTTTGCCTGCCAGATACGAGCCTGATAATCACGGATTGAGCGGTCAGAGCTGAACATACCGCAGCGCGCGGTGTTCAGGATACACGCGCGGGTCCAGGCATCCTGGTCGCGATACAGCACGTCGACCTGCTTCTGCGCTTCAACGTAAGCGGTGAAGTCCGCCATCACCAGGTACGGGTCGCCGCCCTGTTTGTCCATGCTGTGCAGCATCTGGTCAAACGCGTGCTTGTCGCCGTCGCTGTACTTTCCGCTTTCCAGCTCTTTCAACACTGCATCCAGCACTTTGTCTTTTTTACGCCATTTCACCGGGTCGTACCCTTTGGCTTTGATGGCTTTCACTTCTTCAACAGTATGGCCGAAGATAAAGATGTTCTCTTCACCGACCTTCTCGGCGATTTCAACGTTCGCACCGTCCAGCGTGCCGACGGTCAGCGCGCCGTTCAGGGCCAGCTTCATGTTGCCGGTGCCGGACGCTTCTTTACCGGCGGTAGAGATCTGCTCGGAAATATCCGCCGCCGGGATCAGCATTTCAGCCGCAGAGACGCAGTAGTCCGGCAGGAACACCACCTTCAGCTTGTCGCCCACTTTCGGATCGTTGTTGATCGCCGCCGCCACTTTATTAATGGCAAGGATAATGTTTTTCGCCAGGTAGTAGCCCGGCGCCGCTTTCGCACCGAACAGGAACACGCGCGGGACGCGGTCGGCCTGAGGGTTCTCGCGGATCTCTTTGTACAGCGCCAGAATGTGCAGCAGGTTCAGGTGCTGACGTTTGTACTCGTGCAGGCGTTTGATCTGGATATCGAAAATCGCATTTGGGTTAATTTCAATTCCGGTACGCATTTTCACGAACTCGGCCAGACGTATCTTGTTCTCCAGCTTAATGGCGCGGTACTGCTCGCGGAACTTCGCGTCGTCAGCGTATTTTTCCAGGTTGATGAGCTGGTCCAGATCGTTGGCCCACTCTTTCTTCAGGGTCTTGTCCAGCAGGCCGGCCAGCAGCGGGTTGCACTGTTTGATCCAGCGACGCGGCGTAATGCCGTTGGTCACGTTGTGGAATTTGGTCGGCCACAGCTGGTGATATTCCGGGAAGAGATCTTTCACCACCAGATCCGAGTGCAGCGCGGCCACGCCGTTCACCGCAAAGCCGCTTACCACGCACATGTTCGCCATGCGCACCTGTTTGTTGTGTACCACGGCCAGCTTCGCCCAGACGGCTTTGTCGCCCGGCCAGGTTTTCTCCACCAGCACGTTAAACTGGTCGTTAATTTTATTGATGATCTGCATATGGCGCGGCAGCAGCGTTTTCACCAGCTTCTCATCCCAGCACTCCAGCGCTTCCGGCATCAGGGTGTGGTTGGTGTAGGCGAAGGTGCGGCTGGTGATGGCCCAGGCGTCGTCCCAGCTCAGCTGATGCTCGTCGATCAGCACGCGCAGCAGTTCCGGGATGGCAATGGTTGGGTGCGTGTCGTTGAGCTGAATAACTTCGAAGTCCGGCAGCTGCGCCAGCTTGCGGCCTGCCAGGTGGTGGCGGCGCAGAATGTCCGCCACGGAGCAGGCGCACTGGAAGTATTGCTGCATCAGGCGCAGCTTTTTACCCGCCAGATGGTTGTCGTTCGGGTAGAGCACTTTGGTCAGCTTCTCGGCGTCGATACCCTGCTGCTCGGCGCGCAGGAAATCACCGTCATTGAATTTAGTCAGGTTGAATGGATGCGCGTGCTTCGCCTGCCACAGACGCAGCGGCTGCGCCACGCCGTTACGGTAGCCGAGCACCGGCAGATCCCAGGCTTCACCGGTAATGGTGAACGCTGGTTCCCAGAGCCCCTGCTTCGTGACTTTCCCGCCAATCCCGACCTGCACATCCAGCTGTGCGTTGTGGCGGAACCACGGGTAAGTATTACGATGCCAGTCGTCCGGCGCTTCCATCTGGTGGCCGTCAGCGAACGACTGGCGGAACAGACCGTACTGGTAGTTCAGACCATAGCCAATGGCCGACTGGCCCACGGTTGCCATGGAATCCAGGAAGCAGGCTGCCAGACGTCCCAGACCGCCGTTACCCAGCGCCGGATCAATCTCTTCTTCCAGCAGATCGGTCAGGTTGATGTCGTGTTCTTTCAGCACATCGCCGACGTCCTGATACCAGCCAAGGTTCAGCAGATTGTTACCCGTCAGACGGCCAATCAGGAACTCCATCGAAATGTAGTTGACGTGACGCTGGCCTTTCACAGGCTTCGTCGCGGGCTGAGCGTCCAGCTGCTCTGCGAGCGCCCCGCTCACCGCCTGCCACCACTGGTGAGGCGTCATCTCGTTTGCAGCATGAAGGCCAAAACGCTGCCACTGACGCGTCAGGGCAGCCTGGAATTGAGCTTTGTTGAAAGTAGGCTGTGACATAGGGAATCGGCATCCTGTAGAGAGAAAACACATTTGGCGCTAGTGTGCCTGGCTCATTGCGCCTCTTCCTCCTCCTGTCGGGGATTAGGCAGGGAGGAGTAGCGGGGATGAGCATAAAAGTGTGATCGAGGCCACTGTGTAAGTGTGCGCTTCGCTGAAAAAGCGATCCCGGAAGAGCGTCAAAGAAATGAAATGCAGTTTCGGAGGAAATTAATCATCGCTGAAATGATTACTTACGTAGAATAATATTTCTCACGTACAGCGGCTTTCCAGCAACACTATTAAGCCAGAGCAACTTTCCCCAAAGTTAATTAACTTCACCGTCATTATCTCTTTCTGAAACCAGTTTCAGCGCAACCGCGCGCCATGCAGACAAGCCAGTAACAGCGCGGCATCCAGCCATTTATGAAAAGTTCCACCAATGATGAGAATGTTTTGTGACAGAGTGCAAATTCAGAGCCTCCAAACCCAGACATAACTTGCAATAGTTCCTCTATTGGCCGAACTTATAGATATTAATTACGAAGCGCAAAAAAAATAAATTCTCTCGTTCCCCACAGTGAAGTGAAAACTATGTTGATTCCGTCCAAATTAAGTCGCCCGGTTCGTCTTGACCATACTGTGGTTCGCGAGCGCCTGCTGGCTAAACTTTCCGGTGCGCATAATTTCCGACTGGCGCTGGTTACGAGTCCTGCGGGTTATGGAAAAACAACGCTCATTTCGCAATGGGCGGCAGGTAAAAGCGATCTTGGCTGGTACTCCCTGGATGAAGGTGATAACCAGCAGGAGCGTTTTGCCAGCTATTTAATTGCCGCGATTCAGCAGGCAACCAACGGACACTGCGTCACCAGCGAGGTGATGGTGCAAAAGCGCCAGTACGCCAGCCTGTCCTCTCTGTTCTCCCAGCTGTTTATCGAACTGGCCGAATGGCATCGCCCGCTGTATGTGGTGATTGATGATTATCATCTGATCACCAACCCGGTTATTCACGAGTCGATGCGGTTCTTCCTGCGCCATCAGCCGGAAAACCTGACGCTGGTCGTCCTGTCGCGCAACCTTCCGCAGCTGGGCATTGCCAACCTGCGGGTGCGCGATCAGCTACTGGAAATTGGCAGTCAGCAGCTGGCCTTTACCCATCAGGAAGCGAAACAGTTCTTTGACTGCCGTCTGACTTCTCCGATTGAGGCGTCGGAAAGCAGCCGCCTGTGTGATGACGTTGCAGGCTGGGCCACGGCGCTTCAGCTGATTGCCCTTTCCGCGCGGCAAAACAACAGCCCGACGCACCAGTCCGCGCGCCGCCTGGCGGGCATCAACGCCAGCCACCTGTCGGATTATCTGGTGGATGAGGTACTCAACAGCGTAGACCTCACTACCCGCCATTTCCTGCTGAAAAGCTCCCTGCTACGTTCGATGAACGATGCGCTGATTGTGCGCGTCACCGGTATTGAAAACGGGCAGCTTCAGCTCGAAGAGATTGAACGTCAGGGTTTGTTCCTGACGCGAATGGACGATCCCGGCGAATGGTTTAGCTACCATCCGCTGTTTGGCAGCTTCCTGCGCCAGCGTTGCCAGTGGGAGATGGCCGCAGAGCTGCCAGAAATTCACCGCGCCGCCGCCGAAAGCTGGATGGCGCAAGGTTTCCCGAGCGAGGCTATCCACCATGCGCTGGCCGCCGGAGATGCCGGTATGCTGCGCGATATTCTGCTCAACCACGCGTGGGGACTGTTCAACCACAGCGAACTGACGCTGCTGGAAGAGTCGTTAAAAGCGCTGCCGTGGGAGAGCCTGCTGGAGAATCCGCGTCTGGTGCTGCTCCAGGCCTGGCTGATGCAGAGCCAGCATCGCTACAGCGAAGTGAACACCCTGCTGGCGCGCGCCGAGCAGGAGATGGAAAGCGAGATGGATGCCACCCTGCACGGCGAATTTAACGCCCTGCGTGCGCAGGTGGCGATTAACGACGGCGACCCGGAAGAAGCCGAACGGCTGGCGATGGTCGCGCTGGATGAGCTGCCGCTGGCGAATTTCTACAGCCGTATTGTGGCCACCTCGGTACACGGCGAAGTGCTGCACTGTAAGGGCGACCTCACGCGTTCGCTTTCGCTCATGCAGCAAACCGAACAGATGGCCCGCCGCCACGATGTCTGGCATTACGCCCTCTGGAGCCTGATCCAGCAAAGCGAGATTTTATTTGCTCAGGGGTTCCTGCAGGCCGCCTGGGAAAACCAGGAGAAAGCGTTCCAGCTGATCCGTGAACAGCATCTGGAACAGCTGCCAATGCACGAGTTCCTGTTGCGTATTCGCGCTCAGCTGCTCTGGGCATGGTCGCGTCTGGATGAAGCAGAAAGCTGCGCCCGCCAGGGCCTGAATGTGCTTTCGAGCTTCCAGCCGCAGCAGCAACTCCAGTGCCTGGCCCTGCTGGTGCAGTGCTCGCTGGCGCGAGGCGACCTGGATAATGCCCGCAACCACCTTAACCGCCTGGAAAACCTGCTTGGCAACGGACAGTACCATAGCGACTGGGTCTCCAACGCCGATAAGGTCCGGGTGATTTACTGGCAGATGACCGGCGATAAAAAGTCCGCCGCCAACTGGCTGCGTCACACGCCTAAACCAGAATTTGCCAATAACCACTTCCTGCAAAGCCAGTGGCGCAATATTGCCCGCGTGCAGATCCTGCTGGGTGACTTCGAGCCTGCCGAAATCGTGCTGGAAGAGTTAAACGAAAACGCCCGTAGCCTGCGCCTGATGAGCGATTTAAACCGCAACCTGCTGCTGTTAAACCAGCTTTACTGGCAGGCGGGACGTAAAAACGATGCCCAGCGCGTGCTGCTGGAAGCGTTGCAGCTGGCGAACCGCACCGGGTTTATCAGCCACTTTGTGATTGAGGGTGAAGTGATGGCCCAGCAGTTGCGCCAGCTGATTCAGCTCAACACGCTGCCGGAACTCGATCAGCATCGCGCCCAGCGCATTCTGCGCGAGATCAACCAGCACCATCGCCACAAGTTTGCGCACTTCGATGAGAACTTTGTTGAACGTCTGCTGAACCATCCGGAAGTACCGGAGCTTATCCGCACCAGCCCGCTCACACAGCGTGAATGGCAGGTGCTGGGGCTGATCTATTCAGGCTACAGCAACGAGCAGATAGCCGGTGAGCTGGCGGTGGCGGCAACCACCATCAAAACGCACATTCGCAATCTGTATCAGAAGCTGGGCGTGGCGCACCGTCAGGACGCGGTGCAGCATGCGCAGCAGTTGTTGAAGATGATGGGGTACGGAGTTTAGTTTTGTGCGGCCTGATGCCCTCACCCCGGCCCTCTCCCACAGGGCTGAGGGATCCCCAGTAATTTTTTTATGCAGAAGCAATAAAGTTGCTTTCTAAATG
>NZ_JBMKJN010000019.1:0-79435 GCF_049236805.1 Enterobacter cloacae complex sp. XAL002 | reverse complement strand
CGACAGAATCTGACATTGCGCCTGTCCCTGGCGGTTCGCAGCCGTCAGATTGAGGCATAGCTTAACCGGACACCTCGGCCTCTGTGCCTTTACTGCTTTTCGGTACAACCGTCAAGAACAGGCAGAGCGCTCCGATAGTTATCGCCACATCAGCGAGGTTGAAGGCGGGCCAGTGCGCAAGTCGCCAATGGAAGTCAAGGAAATCAACAACCTGTCCACGCAGCACACGATCCGCGACATTGCCCAGCGCACCGCCGAGGATCAGGCTGTAGCCCATCGCTTCGAGACGTGGCCGTTGCTGGCACAGCATGCGCCCCAGCCAAGCAGAAACAGCCAGACCCAGCGTGATGAAAAAGTAACGTTGCCAGCCACCAGCGTTCGCCAAAAAGCTGAATGCCGCACCCGGATTCAGGACATGAACGAGGTTGAAAAACGGGGTGATTTCGACTTGCTCACCGTAGGCAAACGTGCGGATGATGGCGAACTTCGTGAGCTGATCGGTCATGACAGCACTGGCGGCCACGGTGAACCAGACCCAAGCCGATGTGCGGCGGGCCGATTGCCACACAGGGGCGGCCAACGGCAGCAACCACCCGGCGAGTGCCGTGCAGCTCCATCCCAGCGTCCACCCCGCCAACACATCGGCCGGAAAGTGCATTCCGGCCGCGATGCGCGACCAGCCGACCAATGTGGCGTACAGCATTAAACTGAGACGACCACGGCGGCCCATCAAAGGCCAGAGCGCACCGACCACCATCGCGGCATAGGTGGCATGCCCGCTGGGCAGGCTGTAGTGAAGCTCTTTGTCCCCGATGACGCGCGCCAGGTCGCCAAGGACGGCAGGCGGGCGTGGAAAGTCGAACCATAGCTTCAAGGCGGTGGCGACCAATAACGCCAGCAAGAAGGCCGCGCTAAAACCAATAAGGCGATGCCGAACGGCCGTACCACGCGCCGGGTTTGTAGCCGATTTCGACCACCACCACAGACCCAACAGCATCAGCGGCGCTGTCCAGTAACTTCCCACGAGGCCAAAGAACCATGCCAGTGGTTTCAGCGTGGCGGGCGTGCCTGTGTTGATGGCTTGAAACAACGCGATGTTCAGGCCACCCCAGTCATAGAGAAAGAGTTTCCAGCTCATCGGCGCAACAACCTCAAGCCGTTGCCGACAACAAGCAAGCTGGCACCCATATCGGCGAACACAGCCATCCACATGGTCGCGTGACCCGTGAAGGTGAGCACCAAAAATACCGCCTTGATGCCAAGGGCCAGCACAATGTTTTGCATCAGCACCTGTGCTGTCGCACGCGACAGGCGCACGAAGGTCGGAATCTTGCGCAGGTCATCGTCCATCAGGGCCACGTCGGCGGTTTCAATAGCGGTATCTGTGCCCGCCGCTCCCATTGCAAAGCCAATGTCCGCACGCGCCAAGGCCGGTGCGTCGTTGATGCCATCACCGACCATGCCAACCTTGCCGTTTCTGGACAATTGCTCCACTTCGCGCAGTTTGTCGTCGGGCAGTTGGTTGCCTTGCGCGCGGTCAATGCCGGCTTGTGCGGCGATGGCCTGTGCCGTGTGGGGGTTATCGCCGGTCAACATCACGGTGTTGATGCCCAGAGCATGCAGCTCGGCGATGGCTCTCTTGCTGCTGTCCTTGATGGTGTCCGCAACGGCGAATAAGCCATGTACCCCTTTTGCGCCCACCAGCATCACGACGGTCTTGCCAGCGGTTTCCAGCGCAGCGATGCGCTGCTCCAGCTCTGGTGTGCACTGCCCCAGCTCTTCGAGCATCCGGTGGTTGCCCAGATGGTAGGTCGCACCGTTGATTTGGCCTTGCACACCCCGACCGGGCAGCGCGTTGAATTCGGCCACGTCGAGCAAGGCAACCCCGTCCGTCTGCGCGGCCTGTGCCACCGCCTTGGATACAGGATGGTCCGAGCGGGCCGCCAGACTGGCAGCGATGCTGCGGCTGTCCGAGGCGAGTGCATTGCCCCATGTGACAAAGTCGGTCTGTGCGGGCTTGCCGTGCGTGATCGTGCCGGTCTTGTCCAGAGCCAGCCAGCGCAGCTTGCGGCCTTCTTCCAGATAGACGCCACCTTTGATGAGAATGCCGTGGCGGGCGGCGGCGGCCAGGCCGCTGACGATGCTGACCGGTGTAGAGATCACCAGTGCGCACGGGCAGGCGACCACCAGCAGAACCAATGCACGGTAGATCCAGTCGAGCCATGCCGCACCCATGAACAGCGGCGGCAACAACGCGACGGCGATGGCAACGCCGAATACAACGGGGGTGTACCAGCGGGCGAACTGATCGACAAAACGCTGAGTCGGCGCACGACTACCTTGCGCAGCCTCTACCGCGTGAATGATCCGGGCCAAAGTGGAGTTGTTGGCCAAGGCGGTGACGCGGTACTCGAACGAGCCGGATTCGTTGATCGTGCCAGCGAACACCGAATCACCGGGGGATTTTTCGACCGGGAGGCTTTCACCCGTGATCGGGGCTTGGTTGACGGCAGAGCGGCCTTCCAGCACCTCACCATCAAGGGCGATGCGCTCACCTGGTTTGACCCGGACGCGGGCGCCGATGGTGATTTGCTTGGCGCCCACCTCGCGCCATGTGCCGTCAGCCTGCTGTACCGTGGCCTGTTCCGGGGTCAGGTCGAGCAGGCCACGGATAGCGTTACGAGCGCGATCCAGCGATTTGGCTTCGATTACCTCGGCCAGCGCGAACAGTACCATCACCATTGCCGCTTCGGGCCAGTGGCCGATCAACATGGCACCCGTGACCGCAATCGACATGAGGGCGTTCATGTTGAGATTACGGTTCTTGAGCGCGATCCACCCCTTCTTGTAGGTGGAGAGGCCACCCGTGAAGACCGCGACAAGCGCCAGAACGACAACCGACCAGTGATTGCCGTTGTGGAGCCAGTAGACCGCCTCGGCCGCCGATGCAGTGACCAAGGAGATGCCCAGCGGCCACCAGTTGGTCGGCGTGGTCACAGGGGCGGCGGATGGAGATGCGACCTCTGCCGTGTCCACGACCTGCGCCTCGAATCCAAGCGCTTGCAGTGCCACGAGCACGTCTGGCAGAACCTGGTTCGCATGGCGTACCGACAGCGTGCGCTGCATCAGGTTGAAATCGAGATCAGCAACACCGGCCACGGTGCCGAGCTTGTTGCGGATCAACGTCTCTTCGGTCGGGCAATCCATCTTGGCAATGGACAGCTTGGTCGTCTGCTCGGCCGACGCCTGATCCATGCGCACAGCTTGCATGCCGATGGCCTTCAGCGCCTGCTCGACGGGAGACAACGAAGGCAATTCGTGTCGCACGGTCAAGGTACGTTGCATCAGGTTGAATTCAAGACCCGCCACCCCCGCCAGACCGGCCAGTTTGCTTCGGATCAGCGCCTCTTCGGTCGGGCAATCCATGTTCTCGATGCGGTACACCGCTTGAGCCGATCCGGTTGCCAGCGGGGCCGGTGCCGTGGGTTGGATGATCGGCTCAGTCGTGCAGCCACACCCCTTTGAAGCGCATTCGCTCATGAGTAACTCCTGAAAATCTTCTATTCAGCCTCCATTAAAATCTCTATAGTCACTATAGAGTCAAGTGATAATTGGAGATTGATGCATGGAAATCAGAATTGGCGACCTCGCCAAGCGCTCTGGGTGCGAGGTCGTGACCATCCGCTACTACGAGAAGGAAGGGCTACTGCCAAAGCCAGCGCGAAGCGGTGGCAACTTTCGGTTGTACGGTGAGGCGCACATTGAGCGCTTGCAATTCATCCGTCATTGCCGTTCGCTCGACATGACGTTGAGCGAGATTCGCGCATTGCTGGGTCTGCGAGACAACCCGATGCAGGACTGTGGGGAGGTCATCACGCTGCTGGAGGCCCATATTCAACAGGTGGAAATGCGTGTGTCCGCGCTGTTGCAGTTAAAACGGCACTTGGTTGATTTGCGCGAGAAGTGTTCTGGCTCTCGATCTGTAGAGGCGTGCGGCATTTTGCAAGGGTTGGGCAATTGCCATGGTGAAAGTGCCACGAACAGTCAAACATCTGGGTAAGTAAGGGCTTAGCGTGCTTTATTTAATGAGATGGTCACTCCCTCCTTCCCGGTACTATGCTGAGGACAGGCTTTCATTCGGAGAACTATCATGGAAAACATTGCGCTCATTGGTATCGATCTGGGTAAAAACTCTTTCCATATTCATTGCCAGGATCGTCGCGGGAAGGCTGTTTACCGTAAAAAATTTACCCGGCCAAAGTTGATCGAATTTTTGGCGACATGCCCCGCTACAACCATCGCAATGGAAGCCTGTGGCGGTTCTCACTTTATGGCACGCAAGTTGGAAGAGTTGGGGCATTCCCCAAAGCTGATATCACCACAATTTGTCCGCCCGTTCGTTAAAAGCAATAAAAACGACTTTGTCGACGCCGAAGCTATTTGTGAAGCTGCATCGCGTCCGTCTATGCGTTTTGTGCAGCCCAGAACGGAATCTCAGCAGGCAATGCGGGCTCTGCATCGTGTCCGTGAATCCCTGGTTCAGGATAAGGGCTTTGTTGAATAAATCGAACTTTTGCTGAGTTGAAGGATCAGATCACGCATCCTCCCGACAACACAGACCATTCCGTGGCAAAGCAAAAGTTCAGAATCACCAACTGGTCCACCTACAACAAAGCTCTCATCAACCGTGGCTCCCTCACTTTCTGGCTGGATGATGAGGCCATTCAGGCCTGGTATGAGTCGGCAACGCCTTCATCACGAGGAAGGCCCCAGCGCTATTCTGATCTCGCCATCACCACCGTTCTGGTGATTAAACGCGTATTCCGGCTGACCCTGCGGGCTGCGCAGGGTTTTATTGATTCCATTTTTGCCCTGATGAACGTTCCGTTGCGCTGCCCGGATTACACCAGTGTCAGTAAGCGGGCAAAGTCGGTTAATGTCAGTTTCAAAACGTCCACCCGGGGTGAAATCGCACACCTGGTGATTGATTCCACCGGGCTGAAGGTCTTTGGTGAAGGCGAATGGAAAGTCAGAAAGCACGGCAAAGAGCGCCGTCGTATCTGGCGAAAGTTGCATCTTGCTGTTGACAGCAACACACATGAAGTTGTCTGTGCAGACCTGTCGCTGAATAACGTCACGGACTCAGAAGCCTTCCCGGGCCTTATCCGGCAGACTCACAGAAAAATCAGGGCAGCCGCGGCAGACGGGGCTTACGATACCCGGCTCTGTCACGATGAACTGCGCCGCAAAAAAATCAGCGCGCTTATTCCTCCCCGAAAAGGAGCAGGTTACTGGCCCGGTGAGTACGCAGACCGCAACCGTGCCGTTGCTAATCAGCGGCTGAGCGGAAGCAATGCACGGTGGAAATGGACAACGGAATATAACCGTCGCTCGATAGCGGAAACGGCAATGTACAGAATGAAGCAGTTGTTGGGAGATTCACTGACGCTGCGTGACTACGATGGTCAGGTATCGGAAGCTATGGCCATGGTGCGTGCGTTGAACAGGATGACAAAGGCCGGGATGCCAGAAAGCGTGCGTATTGCCTGAAAATCCAGCCAGCTACAGGGTCGTTCGCACGAAATCTTATTTATTCAACAAAGCCCAGGATAAGGTAAAAACAACCAATCAAATGCATGCTTTTCTGCTGGAATTTGGCATTAGCGTTCCCCGAGGAGCTGCCGTTATTAGCCGACTGAGTACCATTCTTGAGGATAATAGTTTGCCTCTTTACCTCAGCCAGTTATTGCTGAAATTACAACAGCATTATCACTATCTTGTTGAGCAGATTAAAGATTTGGAATCCCAGTTGAAACGAAAGTTGGACGAAGATGAGGTTGGACAGCGCTTGCTGAGCATTCCCTGCGTCGGAACACTGACAGCGAGTACTATTTCAACTGAGATTGGCGACGGGAAGCAGTACGCCAGCAGCCGTGACTTTGCGGCGGCAACAGGGCTTGTACCTCGGCAGTACAGCACGGGAGGTAGGACGACATTGCTGGGAATTAGTAAGCGAGGTAATAAAAAGATCCGAACTTTGTTGGTTCAATGTGCCAGGGTATTCATACAAAAACTGGAACACCAGTCTGGCAAATTGGCCGATTGGGTCAGGGATTTACTGTGCCGGAAAAGCAACTTTGTCGTCACTTGTGCTCTGGCAAACAAGCTGGCCAGAATAGCCTGGGCCCTAACGGCACGACAGCAAACTTATGTAGCATAACGGCAGAAATACACCGGTTTAAAGAATTACTGATCTGGTTTTGCGAATACTGATATTGATGATACTAACGGCCCACCGGCCTGTTGAGGAACCTGTAAAACGGAAAGGCTCATTGAAGCCGTATATTGTCTGGAGGTTCATCAGGCGCGGAACTCATCACGGCGCGGGAATAAAATCCCATTCAGACGCCGGATAGATTCAAGCAAGCCAACTTGTCGTCAAAATCGGTGTTGCAAAAACGGGAGTGACCATAGATTCCGTTTTCTGAGACGACCCCATCTACGTCAGGTTTCCGCTTTGGTTCGCTGGTGGCCGTCTCAGCTTGTTTTAGGGTGGAACGTGGATAGGCCAGGTTATATGCTGCGCCTGTGGTCATTTGCTCGATGACCGCAGGTGCATAACCTTCTGCTTCCAGCTTACGATATGCAGCCCGGTAGTCTCTTTGGGTTTTCAGCGGGTATATCTTTCCGCCTTTACCATCGAAAGCGATAAACCAGAAATCGTCCGTGCCAGTTTCCAGATTTCTGCAACGTTTCAGATGCCATCCGCCTTCTCTCGCCCAGATGGTACGGTTATTTCTGGCATTCGTTTTGTCATAACCGTTCTCGTCAAGCCAGCTATCAAAGCTGGTCAGCCCCAGATCCTGAACCTCCAGAGAAGGCACTCGAATGACCTGCAAGGTATGGCGGGGTCTTGGCTCTCTCATCTTGATCTCTTCCTAGCGCTGGTCTGGGAAATACGGATATTGCGGGCCATATTCATAGTCATGCGGGCCTGGCTCAACTTCCCAGAATGGACGGCCGCTAATTGTCTTTGGACCGCGCTCGTTTACGATGTCTTCTACATCCTGAATATTAAATGGCATCGTTGCCAGTAACAGCTGATCTTCGGGTGTCAGCGTCACAGTTGCACCGTCGATACGGCTGTAAAGGTCGGCAAACTGTTTACCTGCACCGTGCAACCGGTGCTCCGCTACACTTCTGATTGCGTGTAAGTCCAGCTCCGCCGCTTCCATGCGATCCACGTATAGTTTCATTTCTTTACGCAAAGCGCTCAGCTCACGGGCTTTAATAAACCCGCAGGCGTACCCACCCAGGGCGATAACTGCAATGATTGCTAAAATTGCCATTTTTTTCTCTCACGTGATTGCGGCCGTTACTCTAGTCTTAATGTGAAGTCTGGGAATTCGCTGGATGTTAAGTACGTTTTCATCCCCAGACTGACAGATGCTAAGGCGCGATCCCAACACTCCATTTGTAAGTATCAGGCCCATCTTCTCCGCTGGTGGCATCTGCTACAATCTGTGCATAACGTTCTCCAGCAAGTTCTCTTACCATCTGATCCACGACCCATTGCAGATGATGCATTTCATCGGTTCCGCCGTAACGACAAGCCAACTCAATAGCCCGCTCTATTCTTTTTTGTTCTTCAGTCATACTGAATCCTCACGCTTACATCAGCTATTCTGAAAACATGCACACTATAAATTGCGGCTGTCATTTCTCAGCCAGGCGCCTGCATTGCTGCCTCATTCCATCAAAAATACTTTCCGCAAGCTGCTGGGGGAACTGGTCCGGAAGAAGCCCGCTAACACGTTCAATGACACCCGGGGTTCTGGCGATGATTTCCTCTATCATCGCCTCTGTCTGCTGTTTACTCAGGCCGGTTATCTCACCATGCCTGATCCAGTGGCGTCGTTGTATTCGATATATCTGGTAATAGTTGCTACTGCCACGTACGGCCATCGCCAGTTTGCACTTCTGCCAGGATATCTGATTGTTCCCATGACCGATCACCGGCCATGCCGACAACACATCATAGAGTGGTGTAAGGTGATAACGTCCCTGTGGCCCAATAGAAATACTGAAATTTTTAGCGTGGCCATCTGTTGCGGCCATCATCCAGAAAACTATCTGCGTCATAAAAAACTGCGCTTTGTCACGCTCAGCACGGTCTGAATTACTCAGAACTTCCATAATTTCCGATATACCTGGCCCGCCGTCCGCCTGATATTTTCGTAATGGCGAAATGCCCAGGGCCTGACACATATCCTCCTGGGGTAAACGAATGATCCATTGTCCGTTTCCTGACCATTTTCGGTCAAAACGTTCTACCACCAGCGCTTTCTGATCTTCAAAGTGAGCAATCTGCGTTCTTGCCACGGGGAGCCCGTACTGTTCGAGAAGTACCGAGCAGAGCCATTCATTTTCAACCGACGAGCGCATGTCGGCTTTCATGTTCCCCACAAGTCCGAGCGGTAGCTTGAATATATGCGTCGTTGGTGTATTACCCTCCGGCATACACCACCGATCTTCATGCCACAGTAGGGCTGTTTTCTCCTGAGCACCGGCAATAGATAAACGTAAGTCGTCGTTATCTTCTGGCCTGCCCGGTAGCAATGTCTCCGTGGTATTACGCAAAGTTGCCGCAATTTCTGATTCAGTAAGCGGGTGATACTTCACGGAATATAAATCTGTGGGTTCATCTCCGTCATGAAGCAGCTGTATCGCGCCCACGCAGTCTTTTCCCAGCTCCGTCAGAAGATCAAAAGGCTCCAGGCTATCGGCCTTGTAACGCATTGCCAGACGTCTGCGTATGCCTTCGCTGTCCGGGAGTAAATTATCAAAATAGTCACGTACCACATTTCCACGCCAGACCTGGTTCCCGGGAGTAAAAGGAAGGGACAATGACAGCGGCCTTCCCTGTTCGTCTGCACTCCAGTCAGGAAGGTATTGTAAGCTGTCTACCCCTTTACTTTTTTCCCAGTATCCGACTTTGATTCCGTTCATCCAGATTGCCAGACGCTGCTGTTTCCGGCTCATATCGTTACCATTTCTCCTGTCGTGCAGGTGAGTTTGATTTAAGCATTTCTTCCGTCTGCTTCCCCTCTGAAGAGGCGGTTGTCGAGGAGAAGCTGATTTTTACGCCCAGGATAGAAAACACCTTGAATAGCCGTTCAATGCTCGCACTGGCAGGGTTGGCTTCCAGACGTGAGTATGTCTGTTGAGTGACCCCTAACCTTTCGGACAGGTCTTTTTGCGTCAGGCCATTCGCCTTGCGAAAACCAATGAGCAAGGGACGCAACTGGTTGAGCGTGTTTAACGGGTAATCATTATTGATCATAAGCTGGCCTCAGTAGTTCCTCTGATACACCTTGTACGCTGTTTTCTAAACATACACCCTAAAAGCTGTAATATCAAATTAACAGCCTAAAAGCTGTTAAATAGAGAGTACAACCTTTAGGCTGTTACTAAGTGGCAGCATAAATCTTTATGAGGTTTGATATGAGAGAACTATCAATAATAAGCCGTTACGCTCGTACAGCATCCGGTAAGAGAGCTGACAGATCAGGATCATCGGTAAACGAGAAGCGGAGTATCTTATGGCCCTGTTGTGAGCTGTATAAATAACTACGAGCTACTCTCTGCCTCGGGGAGGAGGCAGAGAGAGTATTAAAAGCAAAGGCAGACATTTTTAGCAGCTGGTGGGCTATGGGGTTCCGGAGGTGCTCCGGTGAATGTTACTTGACTGGCAAGTTTCCTGCTATGATGGTCAATGCCTCGATGCTGTCTATATTGTTCTGAAGCCGTTCCAGTTCTGCCTTTTCAATACCGGCCCAAAGCTTTAAGTGTCGCTGATAAAGGGACCACTTGAGTGAGTGAAAACCATTCCAGGCCAACCCCATCCAGGAGGCGTAATTCGCATTGAGAATATTGCCGGTGATATACATTTTACCTGCGTTAACAGCACTGGAAGTTCCATAACCCAGGGCAAGCATCATCCGGAAGCGTGGATTTAGCCGCAACGGCATGGTATCCAGTAAGGTCTCCCCAAAAGCTCCTTTTCCCAGCGATACCTGTTTCGCCACATAGAAAACCCGCATCAAAACTTCCATTATGCTCATCGGAATACTTGTCACGATAAACTGACGAAAGTCATACCCGTTGACATACATGTACTCTATTTGTTTGCCGAAGTTAGAACTCCCCACAGGGATCCCCTCAAGCATACGAAGTAGCCCCATAAAAGGAGCCGGTAACCCCATGCCACGGTTTCCTTTTGCTGAGGGGGCATTAACATCCGATGCCAGGTGTCCAAACATTCTGGCGATGAGCCTGAAAATATTGGTTTCGTCTGTAACGCCTTTACTGGAAGGATAAACCACGATCTGTCCATTCTGAACCACCGTACAGGTCCCGTTCAGCATATCCTTTATACCGAAAATAATGCCCAGTACGGGATCGTGTGACAAAGCTCTTAAGCGGTGATTTGTGGGAGACAAAACGCCACCGGCCGCACCCACTAAATCGCTGCTGATCGAACTGTCTGGTGCCCCTATAGGGAACAAATCTGAGAGTTTTGTACTCAGGTCCTCCGGCAAAATGGCATTGAAGGCTTTCTGCACCTGTTTATTGAAAATACCATCCACTTCTGCCGTAAAGCTCACCGTAGGTTTTGGCGGGGCTCTGACGCAAAGTAAATCCAGCATGGATGCTATGAGCCCGCATCCGCAGGCAATAGCATAATCCCAGGCGTCGAGTGCGTAGCGATCATTAAATTCTTTAATATGATTCTGGATCCGGGCATCTACAACAGCCAAGTCATCCGTGGAGAGTATTGTGGCCAGTCCAATATCACCGCATACACGCTGGTTAGCCTCGCTATATATAGTCTTGAGACCAGTAGAATGCATGGCAGTATCTGAAGGGGTCATTTCTCGCAGATGATGTTCTTTAAGCGCCAGATGCTCCGCTTCATCAAGTTCAGTGCCGCTGATTAGCCCGGTCAACTGTGCCTTAAGGCTCTCTATATCACTGTTAATTGTCTCGTGAGCGTTCGCGATATCCTGACCACGGAGCTGAATATAACGGATGGCCCTGAACTCATCATCATAAGGAGACTGACTCATGTGTTTACCTCACCGCGACCAGGCTACCTTTTGGAGCTTTCTTAGTAAGCATGTCGATTGTTGCCTTGATGCCAGCAATTTCTGCCTTAAAATATTCCGCATTCGACATCAACCTTTCCTGAACTTCGTAGAGCTTTTGGATGGCCTGACTAAGGGCGGCTGTCAGTTTCGCATTTTTTTTGTGTTTCACTATCGCGTACCCGCCAATCCCTAACACAGCTACAGGTGCGGCCAATACCGCAATGCCTGCAACCATACCGCCACCGACGATAGACCCTGCTGTAGCGAGCCCGGAGGTTATGCCTGCTGCTGACACTCCCGTTGTACCAAGCGTATAGAGAGCACCGAAGGAAGCCGCTGCGCCTACGCCTGACCCCGCCAAAGCTGCTGCGCCCTCAGTAATACCCGGGAACTTATTTTCAAGCGCCTGAAGAGCACTTGTAACTTCATCCATTGCCTTCTTGCGAATTTTTTCGAGCTCTTCAGTTTCGGTAGCGTCCATTACAGGCCTCGTATTCATAACTTGCTGTGTGATAGGTGAAAAAGAGCACCATAAAAGTGATGAAGAAATCATGACTTACTATTGTGGCACTTTCGAGTTCATGTTTGTCAGTTTCAATGCTGTTGCTGTTAGTAAGGGCAGACGCCATATCGGGCAGACCCAAAATAACTATCGTGCCAGCGTCATTTTGGAACTGACTTTGCTAAAAATCAGTAGCGGACTGAACAGACATGTGTGGATTTGAATCTGGGCAGGTTCCAGACATTATTCCAACCAGACTTCCAATGACAAAATGCTCGTCATTCTCGGAGACGACATAGGGTCCACCAGAGCAACCATCGGTGTTGAAATGTGCTATTACAAAGCGAGTTGTGAGATGTTGGGGAGAATGATTTGAGCAATTTAAAGGCCAAATGCCTGAAACTTCACCAGGGAATGTCGAAATTGTTGTCTCATTCATTGGATATCCGACACCCAATGTACCCATGCCAGCTGCGGGAGCCAGGACCTTAAAGTAACTACTTACAGGCTGTTGTATTCCAGCTGGTAATACGATTTCTGCACTGTCAACAAACGGAATGCCGTCTTTAAAGTCTGCCCTGTCATTAGCCTCATTGAGAATGAAATCGACTAGAACAGGCTCTTCGTTCACCAGTCCTTGATGGTTAAGAAATTTGACGTAAAGTTTAAGTGTATTGCTGACGGGATAAATTTTTCCAAGAGCATTGGTAACAACATGGGCTGCGGTGAGAATCTTTTGCTGCTGACCATTATCGAAACCAAACGCAGTTGCTTCGAGATGGCTACTAAAATGAGGATCATTGCTTACATAGATTTTACAAACGTAGTTTTCAAACATTATTTCCTCCTTTTGCCGGTACCTAATCAGTTACACGGCTGCATGTTATAAACAACTAAACTCGCTTCCTGATATTTGAGTTTGTATGTTTTGCCAGGCACCAGCTCACCTCTGAAACACGGTTAGTCTCCTCCATGACATGGTTATGGCGATGGTCAGAAACTGTTATCGACGAAAGGCTGGAATTCCTTTAATGGCATTATCCATTTCAAGTCGTATGTCCTGAACGGGAGCGTATATTTTTATGATTCCAGATCTTAACCCTGAAACATTCCCCGTATCAAAACTGACCCGTTACAGATAAGTCACCACCGGTGCTGTCGATTAATTTAGTGAATTGCATGTCCTCATCCCATAAAGGGTAGGGCCTACCCCCGGCATCGAGCAAACCTGACCACCCTGCCCTTATTAAGACCCCACATGCGGCAATGGTGCCCTGTCCACGCCGCCCGCGAACTTTGAGGAAATGGGGAGAAAATAAAAAGAAAACAAAAAGTTATCGGCTGAAGTACCGGCGCAGATCGGGAATCAGGCGAAGCCTGACAGCACGTTAGGGCCTGGCAGGGGGCTTGAGGGATGAGGACATGCAATTGTGATAACCTTCCCGCCACGGGGTCGGTTAAATTCGTATCCTGCCGGTGCAATTCCAACGGCCGCGTTACCAGTTCGCCGGGTAGCATGGCCAGCAAAGCCAGGCATCGAGCACCCGGGTTTCACTGACGGCCGCTGCATAGACGCCGGTATCCGGGAAGAAATAAACCGGGGTGGCGTTGTTCAGCTGGTCGCCTTCATCGGCCAGAGCGCCGATCACCTCATGAGGCTTAAGCAGCATATCCGTTAAATATTCATCCGGGTGGATGGCATTCAGCGATATGGCCATCTCCAGAAATTCATCCAGGGTATGGCGGGTACGATACCCCCGGAAAACCTCGTATGAAGGCGTGACGCATTCACCATCCAGGGAACAGGCATCGTAACCGGCCAGCTGCTCTTCGGTGAGTCCGGAGGCATGCTTTGCCACAAGATTCGTAAATTGCTCTTTATCGTCCATCACAATCCTTACGCTGTAGGGGCCTGTTTGTGTTATCACTGCTTCCGGTTTTTACTTCGCACAACCCGGCAGGTATCCGGTCGCCCGGGCGTCCTTTGCGGTCTTGTTCGCCCTTCGCCTGAATTACGTCAAATCCCTTTCACTACCCGGCCGCAGGGTGACACCTCCCCTTTTCTCCGGAAGCGAAAGAGGAAGAACAGTTTAACAGCCCGGATCCTCAATAATTTTCGCGTAACGGACTAAATAACCGGTTTATGCAGCTTCTGATAACCACAGACCGCGATAGAATAAAACGTCTGGTGAGGAACCGGAGTGTTATGTAAGCGGGGGGTTTAACTGGGTATCTGTGTAGTCCTATTTAGCCAGATATCCCGAATAAAAACCTCAACGATTAGGTAAACGAAATGGATGGATTCTGGTCGATGTTCTGTTTGTTTGTCGTGGTAGTTTCACTGCATAAAGCCCTTTCTGTAGCAGCAGCACGAGCAGACGCAGCAAAATTAAATATGCTTCTCAGAATGAGAAAGTTTAAAAAGTAGCTTTCAAGACATCTGAGAATTCTTTTAAATCCTCAGAGGAAGTTATATGTTTAGGCTATTTGCAAACTAAGGTTGGAATTCCATCATTCTAGCCTTAGATCTTTGATCAAGTGAAGTTGCTCACTTGGTTGGATTTTACCGTTTCCTGACGGCTTTTCAGAAGCGAGGGCTGGTTGGAATGCCTTCCAGCTAGAAGTCTTGCAGATGCTCTCCGGGCATTAACTCATTGTCGAATCTGCACCAGTATCACTAGGTTGTTGAGCGGGCGATTAGCTTTTTCACTGAGCCGCTGTACACTCGACTGCTTCAAGAAGCACTACTTACCATTTGCCTGCCGTAAGGTCTGTTCTTAGCTGGATTTTTTTGGGAGGATACGCAGTCATGACAACTCAATCCAGCTCAATACAATACGCTTACGCGCTAGACGGCGAGGGCACCCTCACGCACATTGGCGCTGCCCTGCGCTCACATACTTACACCTGCCCAGGTTGTAAGAGCCCCCTGACCCCGGTAATGGGCGAGTTCAACGCTAAGCACTTTCGCCATTCGGAAGAATGCTGTGCCCTTGAAACCTATCTTCACAAGTGCGGCAAAGAAGCATTCTTCTATCGCTACCAACAAGCTCTCAGCCGTGAAATGCCTATTAGCCTTGAGCTGGAGCGCCGGGTTGCCTGTAATGGTTCTCGTTTAGCCTTGGTTAGAGACGAAGCACGTCAGTGCGTAAAATCCGTGCCTGCACGCTACAACTTGACTCAATTTTTCGATCAGGCAGAGCTGGAAAAACACGATAAGGTCACAGGGCTGCGACCAGACGTGATGTTGTATGATACGACTGGCGAAAGGCGTTGCTACGTAGAGATTTGTGTCACACACCCCTGCTCTCAAGACAAGATCGAAGCCGGTATCCCGATTCTTGAGTTTAAGGTCCAATCTGCCTCTGATATTCAGATGTTGCTTACCGGGGCCTACTCGATCAAGGAGAAGATCCTGAGAGTATTCAACTGGCTTCCCCCGTTTCAATCTGTGGACACCTGTAGCGGCGTCTGCTCAGTAGGTAACGTGGATATGTCTGTCTGGAGTTTAAGTGGTTCCGGCCGACTCAACGAACAAACGATGCCGCTCGCTGAAGTGGATTTAACAATCAATTCTGACGTGAACACATGGCCTAGATCGTTAGGGGCCGCTGAGCTGGCTGATAACTTACGAGCTTTTATCCGTCACGCCGATCCTCATTCACTATTTCCCAACTGCATTATGTGCGAGCAAGCAGGCCGATGGGAGGATGGCTATCTGCAATGTCACAGTAAGGCAAAGATCGTTCCCTACACCGAGGCCCGTCAGTGCGCCAATTACAAGGTTAAGGCATGACCAAAAGACTGACTTGGGAGCAGAAAAGTATTGTCAGCCATGACACCGGACATGCGTTGGTAAAAGCCGTACCTGGTAGCGGGAAAACAACCACACTTGTAAAGCGCGTTGAGCGGCTGGTCAAGACGGGAACTGATCCTCGCTCCATTCTGATCCTGATGTACAACAAGTCGGCGCAGGTGAGCTTCACGGAGAACTTGAAGACGGCACTGATGTCGAGCGTGATTCCAGAAATCCGCACGTTCCACAGCTTGGCCTTAAAGATTGTTGGTTACGGAGAACGCCAACAGATAATCAAGAAGAAAGACCTCATTACTCCAAGCGACTACCGCTATGAGCAACTGGTAAAGCAAGCCTACCGCTATGGCTTTGACCATGAGGCGAATTATATTGACCCCAATGAAATTGAAAACTTCGAGCTGTTTATTGCTCGCTGCCGGGCGGCGGCCGTAACTCCTGTTGATGCTGCCAATGATCCAACGTTCAGCAACATCAAACGGGAGTTTATTCACGCCTATGGCCGCTATTGTGAGCTGCTGGAGGAAAACAGTCTGCGAACCTTTGATGACTGTTTGATTGAGGCTGTCGCACTGTTGCGTAATGACAGCAGCCTTGGTGCCCACTTCAAGCACATCATTGTTGATGAATATCAGGACGTTAACCTGATACAGCATGACATGACCCGCTTGCTATCTAAGTCGGATACGTCGGTTATGGCTGTTGGTGATGTTAACCAGTGTATTTATGAGTGGCGTGGTGCTCGACCAGACTTTATCGGCGGACTGTTTGAAAGGCACTACCCGAATACGAAGGTGTTTCAACTGTCATGCACGTTCAGATTTGGCCATGAGCTTTCCTTGATGGCTAACTCGGTAATTCGGCGCAACTCTACAAAGCTGACCAAGCTTTGTGTCAGTCATCCTAGCACCCCCAAAACAGAGGTCAGATTGCACTTTGATAACTGCCTATCCAAGGTGCTATCAAACCTCTCGGTGAGCAGTGGAACACAAGCCATATTGTCCCGCACTAAGGCGAACCTTGCTGAGGCGGAAATTGCTTTACGCCTGTGTGGGCTACCTTATCGCTACCTCAATGGTTCAAGCGCATTACACACCCGCACCGAAATCGGGATACTGGTAGTTGGCGTCTTGCTGTCTGTGTACGGCGATCTGCGGCTACTGGAAAACCATCCCAACAAACAAGCGATTGTTTACGGCTTTCTGAAGGAGGCTGGTTTTAGATGGCAGAAAGGGCAATTCAAAGCGGCGCTCAGTGGATTGATGGCTCCGCACGCCGACCTATGGTCTGCTCTAGGTCAGTTATTCGAGGGCGCACAATACCAAAAAGATCGGCTGGGCAGGCTCGCCACTATCTGCCAGAAAGACGGAGAGGAAACGCCTGCTATCGATGTGTTACGACGCCTGAGTATGGAGGGTTTCATTGATAGTGTTGGCTCTGAGGGTGTAACTCGCACTGGATCGAACGACCAGCAACGAGGGGTCGTGAGGATCGGGGAGCTACTTGACTCCAGTAAGATCGATTCCCGCACGTTTTTAAACCTTATCTTGAATCCAGGCGAGGCTGCTACTGACTGCGATCCCTTCATCCTTTCCACACTGCATGGTTCCAAGGGGCTGGAGTGGGATAACGTAATACTGATCGGGCTGAATGAGCAGGAATTTCCTGGCGGCAAACCCGATGATGTTTACAGCGTTCGCACATCGATGAACACCCCTCCGGCCGAAGAGGAAATCGAGGAGGAACGTCGGCTGTTTTATGTCGGTATCACTCGCACAAAACAGCAGCTAAATCTGGTGGTCCCTCTTGATGAAGGGCTTGCGCGGTGGCTCAAAAACCGCTGGGATAGCACCCCGAAGAAGTCACCGATAGCTACTCGCTTCGTCTATGAGGCTGGCTGGACTGCTTGTGCGGTTACCAGTGATGCGATCTATAACAGCACGGTAGAGAAACAGAAGGCTGACTTCAGCAAGTTTCACCAATGGTATCTAAGAGATCTTCAGCGGCTAAAAGTCTAGGGCTACCGATACTTTTCGATTTCAGACAGGTGCTCGTTATCCAGATCAATTGTGGCTTTTCTTTCAGAAGCGAGCTTCTTCGCTCGCTTTGCATACTGAAGCCCCTTGGCTGGCTGCTCTCCGCGTAGGATCTGTTCAGCCTGCTTGCTCGTGCTGTGCCCCAGAAAGCGTTCGTACTGCTCGTCAGATACCTCAGTGCCGATCAGTCGTTCGATCCAGCCGCTTTTCGGCGGGTAACTTACGCCCAGCGCAAGCAACTGCCTTTTCTGTACCCACTATTTCCGGCGCGGCCGGCTTCAATCAAGGCTTTGGTTAGAACTACAGCCATTTGGGGACTCTCATACACAAACCTGAACCATGCGGGTCTGATTGGCGGTCAAGATAGCAGCGCATCGAAATCAACACTGAACTCTGCTTCTAAGAACTCAATCGTGGCTGGTTGGCTATCGAGCGATGCTTCCCGTGTAGACTCCAGTGCGCACTCCAATCGACGCAGCAGAGTAAACGGCAAAATGATCTTGCCGAAGTCGGTATGCTTGAAATCCCCCCCCACAGGTCTTCCGCGTTCTTCCAAATGAAATCAGCTTGCGAAGCAGCCGAACCTACGAACTCTGCCATCTTGGCCTCCAACCAACTTTTGCACGAAACGGCACATCTTCCAAAAGAGGGTTGTCAACCAAGTTTTGCACAAAACGGACTTTGATCCATTTCTAACTAAAATCTACAATCCAACCTCAGATTGCAAATAGCCTATGTTTATTACAGATGGTATGGTTCGTGTTTTTGTTTATTCGATGGCAACTGTACTCTTTCTGCCGCTTGGCTTGTTGAAAAGCACGTGGTGGTTTTCACCATTGTTTGCGATAGCTGCTATTGATTACTTAATGTTTCTGCGTCGACAAGGCTAGTTGCTGAACCTCATACCTCAGAGCAATCTGTATGTTTTTTACACCACTGGTTAAAAGGTCAGGCTACGTTCCTGACGTTTTTTAAAAAACAGTTTTATGTTTGATGCGTTACTGGTCTGTCTGGTAACCCAGTGGTACATTACCATTATTAAGGCTGGCTGGCGGTGGTGCATCATGCTTAAACGACCCTCTCTGAGCGTACTTTCCGACAGTCCTGTGCACCGCACCACTTACCCGGCAGGCCTATGTCTTGGTTATTCTTCGTTGTACCTTTTTCTTCAGCTTTATCCCTGACATGTCTGTCTGAACAGTTCTAAGCAAACCGGAATGTTGTCATGGCCAAAGTACAAGGGCTCTTTGTTGGATACCGAAAATTCGCTGTTGATCGTGACTGGCTTCGTCAGCAGGAAGAACAACGTTATCGGGATCGCCAGCGACAATTTGATGAATGGTCCAGGAAATGGGTCACTGTAACCAGGCTCAAAGAGACTCGTTTATGGACTGACGGAGCCATCAGGCGATGGTTGGGTGAACCTCAGCAGCAGGGTAAATATAAAGTTTTCCCCGTTGAAGCGGTTTTGGCTGCTGAGAAGTTGAATGAGTTTCGGCTCTGGCTTAAACCCCGACTGGAAAAGAAACGTGCCCAGCACCACCACTTTTTAATTCCATTTCTGTAAAGTAGAAACAACGGCAGTTCCGGCCGCATTCAAGGCTTCGGCATCTGGTCAGAAATAAAGCGCCATTTTTCAGTATAAGGGAGGTTAGATAGTGGAAGGTATTGAGACACTGAGTTTGCAGCTTGATGAGAATGAAACTATGGCCCTTGCTCAATTAGTTAAACGTCTGAGCTGGAGCGATCTTCGTGGCTGTGCTGTGAGTGACGAAGAAGCCTGGGTAATGAAAAGCGCAATTGAAAAATTACAACAGGCGTTAAGGGAAGAAGGTTATGCGCCTCGATGAGGCTGGCTTCGTTCTTTATTCCGATAACAAATTTGCTTAAGGACTAACTATGAGCCAGCACTGGTATGAGGTGAAAAGCAATCAGGGAATTGTTCAGGTGATTGTTGGGAGAAGATATTAATGTAATGCGTTTCTGCATTACATCAAGCAGATTAGCTTTTTCTGGTCAAAATAGACGATGTGATTTTTCTTTAGCCGAAGTCCATCCGCTCCCCACGCAACCGGTAAAGGTTCGCAGGTTTAATAAAGATAGGTTTCGTATCTCCCTAAGGGTGGGATAGGTAAACTCATAATGGCATCTGTGTTTACTATGTAAGTATTCGGGTAAAATTCATCTAATACAGTAAAGTTTAGTTTCTTACAAAAGCTTAATAAATATGGGTTTTTCACGTCTTCTATTACAACATCGCACCAGGGATTCGATTCACAGCAAAGCTTCAGAAAAGACTTAAACCATCCCTTGTTTTGTATTTCTTCCGGAAGCCGTACCACATGTATGGTCAGACAATCTCCATGATAACGATTAGTACTTTGTCTAAGCCCTACAACAATCCCCTTTTCTTGAATCTGTACACCTGCCTGATGCTCTTTCATGTCGGGCGTATAGTGCCTTGCTCTGTTTAACCAGGCCACCAGCTGCTGAGCCGTACTTGGTGATTCTTCAGCTATCCATTTCAGGTACTTGATGCGGTCCATATGCGCCTCCCTGTACGATTTCCAATGAACAAAGGCTCTACAGTATTAAGCTGCTGTAGAGCTCATTCAACCAAGCTCAAACTGTGCGTATTAAAGGATGCCTAACCTTTTTGTTTCATCGATCCACGGTCTGAATTCTTCCAGTAGATTATCATATAACTTTTCATCGCTAATCGAACCGAAATCATCCATGGCAAAGAAGTGGGTGTTATCAACCCGGCGGTCAGTAAAGTCATCCAGATTTTTGAGGATACCGTAGCTTGAACCACCCAGGCCGACAAACTTCCAGAAGATGGGGTAGTTGGCAGAACGCCGGATTGCATCTTTAATCGCCCGGGTCTTGCTGATCCCGCCATCGGTAATAAATACAACATACACCGGGATTTTCGAGTCCTTAAAGTAGTCGACTATTTCTTCCATCACAGGAGGCTCGTTGTTTGTCCCTCCGAGGCCCGGCAGGTTCTCCCAGGCTGAACGCTTTCCAGCCCCGCGAATGGACTGAATATATGTGTCCAGGTTGTCCAGTGTGACGTTTGGATACTTCTTATGCTTCTCTCCAAATCCCCAGACATCCATTTCACCGTCGTCGTCGAACTGGGCGGCAAGAACGGCGATGCGGTCCAGCACAGACTGAACGTTACCCTTACTGAACTGGCCACTCATTGAGCCGGATGCGTCAAGTACAAATGCAACCGCTGCCTCAAGGGTGTCCAGTTTATTTTTAGTAAGACTGACCGAGGCTTTTTTAGCGAGGCTTACAAGGCGCGGAGATCTGGTTTCCAGTTTCTTTTCCAGACTGATACGAGCAGGCTTTGCTGGCTGCGGAGCTGGCTGTGCGACATCAACGCCATAGCTAATGGCCAGAGGCTCAAGACCACCGTTGAAACCCTGCCCGAGCGCACGAAGCTTCCAGGCGCCATTGTGCCGATATACTTCACCCAGGATAATTGCTTTCTCACTGCGGCCCTGAGTCTCAGCCTGGAACTCAGCGATTCCTTGAGCCTGCATGCTCAACGAACTGAGCCCACTGATGGTATCTTCACCATCAATGACAACTGTGATTGCAATTTTACTGATGTTCGCAGGAACACGATCCAGTGCTATCTCAATGCTGGACTGCTGAGAACCGGTAACGAGCTTTACTGCCCCTTCAGGAGAAGACAGATTATTGTAAAAGATAAAGTCAGAATCGCCGCTGACCTTTCCCTGAGCATTAAGCAGGAACAGGCAGGTATCGGGTTCGCCTTTAAAGCCGGATTTGGTAGGGTACTGAAGATTCAGCCTGATCGCAGATTGCTGAAGTGGTATGTTTTGTCCGGATTGTAGATTCACATTAACTCTCCTGATTTTTGATTATTTTAAAGCGCAGCGTTTATATAGGTTCCCCTGGCTTAGTTCAGGACGCTGGATTTCTGGTGAGGCGTATATATGGTGTGACACCATATTTCATCACGTTGAAGTTTCTATACCTGTTGAATTGGAATTTCCATTGGTCGGGTATTTTATCTTCCAGAACCCGTGCCTTCATAAGTCGCAAACGTAACATATATCAGAGGGGCATGCTGTTGATATAAGGCACGGAATACAGGCTTTAACCAGCAACCAGAGAAAAATCCGTTTCCTGCCTTTAAAAGGCTCACGTCAGAATTAACATCTCTCTGCTTTCTGAGATTCCCGAACCCTTTCTGCCCCCCCCCTCCTGATAGCGGATCGCAACCAAAAAAAACCCCGGCATTGCCGGGGTATGATTCAGCGTTATTTTAGATGTTAACGCCGTGCTGGGAGGCAAGAGCCGCCAGGCCACCGGCAAAGCCCTGACCGACAGCTTTAAACTTCCACTCAGCGCCATGACGATACAGTTCACCGAAGACCATAGCGGTTTCGGTTGAGGCATCTTCAGACAGATCGAAACGGGCAATTTCCGTGCCGTTGTCGTTGTTGTAAACGCGCATGAAGCTGTTGCTCACCATGCCGAAGTTTTGTTTACGCGCTTCTGCATCATAGATGGTAACGGCAAACACCAGTTTTTTGATATCTGCTGAGACTTTGGTCAGATCGATTTTGACCTGCTCATCGTCGCCGTCGCCT
This sequence comes from Enterobacter cloacae complex sp. XAL002, assembly GCF_049236805.1. Classification (NCBI taxonomy): domain Bacteria; kingdom Pseudomonadati; phylum Pseudomonadota; class Gammaproteobacteria; order Enterobacterales; family Enterobacteriaceae; genus Enterobacter; species Enterobacter cloacae complex sp. XAL002. Next base: position 57,299 of record NZ_JBMKJN010000019.1, on the reverse strand, counting down.
TCACCGGTACGGTTGTCGCCCTGGTGCTCTACCGCGCCATCAGGGCTGGTTTTGTTATTGAAGAAAATGAAATGCGCATCTGACAACACTTTACCGTCTTCGCCTACTGCGAACACGGAAGCGTCCAGGTCAAAACCCTGACCATCGGTTACACGGGCATCCCAGCCTAGGCCAACCATAGCAACATTCATGGTTGGTGCTTCTTTGGTCAGAGATACATTGCCGCCTTTTACGAGAGAAACTGCCATTTTTAGCTCCTGCAAACAGTTGAATGAGGGCTGCATTAACAGCCCCGGGTAGAAAAGTTACTTTTTGATCAGGACGCGTTAATGCCGTACTGAGCACATACAGATGCCAGACCACCAGCATAACCCTGACCTACTGCGCGGAATTTCCACTCACCATTGTGGCGATACAGCTCGCCGAACAGCATGGCAGTCTCAGTGGACGCATCTTCGGTCAGATCGTAGCGAGCAACTTCAGTCTGGTTATCGTCATTAACCAGACGAATAAACGCACCGGATACCTGACCAAAGCTCTGGCGACGAGCCTGAGCATCGTGGATGGTCACAACGAAGATGATCTTGTCAACTTCAGACGGGACGGCGTCCAGTTTAATTTTCAGCGATTCATCATCACCATCGCCCTCACCGGTGCGGTTATCGCCGGTGTGCGTTACGGAACCGTCGGATGACGTCAGGTTGTTATAGAAGATGAAATCTGAATCGCCGCGCACTTTGCCGTTTGAGGCCAGCAGGAATGCTGAAGCATCCAGGTCAAAGTCCTGACCGTCTGTTGAACGCGCATCCCAGCCAAGGCCCACCAGGACGTTTTTCATTGACGGAGCTGCTTTACTTAGGGAGACGTTCCCGCCTTTGGAAAGAGAAACACTCATAAAATAACCTCTTCGATTAGTAATTGTTCAGGTTAACACTTAAGGGGATTAACTCCCCTTTTCCTCAGATTCAGGTTTGCCCGGGAACATGACGCTTGCGAGAATGCCCAGCGCCAGTACACCCAGTACAACATACAGGCTGGTTGTTGCCGCGATGCTGTAACCATGATGCCAGATGTGATCGGTCGCATTCAGGCCGAGTTTTGCCGCGATGAAGAACAGCAGCACGATAACGGCCTTCTCCAGATGAACCAGGTACTGTTTCAGTGCCTCAAGGACAAAGTACAGAGTACGCAGGCCCAGGATAGCAAACATCATGGCACTATAGACGATAAGCGGTTCACGACTGACGGCAATGATTGCCGGTACCGAGTCAAACGCGAACATTACGTCCGAGAGTTCAACCACAGCCACACACAGGAACAGCGGGGTCGCATACAGCGCCGCTTTTTTACCACGGCCAATGGTGACATCGCTGTTTTCTGGTTTCGCCAGTTCAGCATCCACTTCCTTCTGGTTAAGCAGGAAGGCATGCCCTCTGAGCTTCGGCCAGATAGGGAAGAAGCGTTTAACCATGCGGTAAGCCAGATGCTGGGAGTAATCCTCAATTTCATCATCGTCATCACCGCTTTTAAGCATCATGACCGCTGTCCAGGCAACGATAATAGCGAAGACAACTTCAACATACGGCCCCAGACTCAGCAGGCTCGTACCGATGGCGACAAAGATGCCCCTGAAGACAATGGCACCAATGATCCCCCAGTAGAGAACACGGTGGCGATAACGATCCGGAACGGCGAACCAGGAGAAGATGGCCATCATGACGAACAGGTTATCGACCGACAGCACTTTCTCCAGCGCATAACCCGTGACAAACAGACTGGCAACCTCAGCACCGTGGTGGATATAGAGGAAACCGGCAAATGCCATCGCAACCACAACCCAGAATACGGACCAGAGCGCCGCACTCTTCAGCGAAATAGGCTTGTCATCACGGTGCATAAACAGGTCAATAAAGATGGCACCGACTGAAAGCGCAATAAAAACAATGACCGTTTCAGTCGGGAAGCCGATGTGTGTGGAAACCATATTTTACCCTTAGGGATGTGGATCAGAGGCCAAATTCAGCCGGGTCGAAGCCCAACGCGATAGCGATCTCGCGGGAGGCCAGTTTCTCGTCCTGATCGAAGTTACCGTCACTTTTCGCAACGGCAATACCAACACGTAAGGCCAGCTGAGCGGCCTCAGGCTGATCTTTCAGCGCCAGGATGTATTTCATGGTTTCGCCCTTGCCGATTTCAACATCGAAATCGAAGCTTGAAACCAGTTTATTGAAGAACTCAATCACCTCATTGGTATCGAAGACCTTCAGCTCTTCTGAAGAGCGCAGAAAGCCCATCATTTTCTGCTTTTCTTCCGAACTTACGCCGTCACTCGATACGGCAATACGGGCACATACAGCAACGGTGCCCTGCATGAATTTTTTGTTTTTGAAACGGCCAACCTGGCGGGTCAGTTCGTCACGGCCTGAGTTAATGGCACCTTTAACTTTGTCGAAAAAGCTCATACCTGTTTCCTTTGTTGCTGTGTTATTTAGAACCGGCGCTCCAGCGAAATCCCCAGCCAAATGCCCGGTCCATTTCGTCCTGGCCTTTGAAGTACTGGTTAATTCGCTCGACTTTAATTGCGCCGTTTTCGTTTACGAGTCTGGCAATGGCGCACAATGTGCGACGGTTTTCACCTTCGGTCAGGCGGGTCTCAATGGGCGGTTGATCCGGCACATGAATGGTGACCACACCATCAGTCTTGTCCCAGCTGGGAACACCTTCATAAATAAAGGCGTAAATCAGCACTTCGCGGATATGCTTCCATTCACGTCCATTGATATGCAGCCACTCGCCGTCTGATACATCACCCGTCCGGTCATCGCCCTTGAGCTGAACATACGGTTCATCGCGATAATCACCGAATGCATTACCGAGCGCCTGAATGACCGATTTATACCCGTCCTGAAGCTCAACAAAGGCCCCCAGATCCAGGTCGATTCCTTTGGAGCCGAACATGCCTGCAAAGCCTGATTTGCCGCTGCCCCGGTGCCAGTTCAGGTTGATCCGGATTTCACCGAAGTTATCCCGTTTGGTCAGGCTGATTGCAGGCTTCTCTTTTGTCAGCGATACCTTGCTCAGGCTGATTTTTGTCTCAACTGGCGGAGGGGTTACAACCGGAGGAGTCGGGGCTGCGGGAGCCGGTTCGTCGGCAATATTTACGCCGAAATGCTCTGCCAGCGGTTTAAGTCCACCGTTGAACCCCTGCGCAACGAAGCGGAATTTCCAGTCATTATTACGACGGTAAAATTCACCCAGAATTAAGGCTGCTTCCTGACGGCCGCTCAGTTCGACACTGCCGCTAACCAGGCCGGTAGCCCCTTGCTCCACGTCGATGGAAAGATTACGAAGACCGGACACCGTCTGCCCACCGTCACAGGTCACGGTGAACGCAATTTTCTGGACATCAGGTTTCAGCCGGTTGAGCGCGACAGTAAAGGTTGAGTACTGGCCTTCACTGACCAGGCTGACGGTACCATCATCGTTACGTGGCTGACCATAAAACACCATGTCCGCATCACCCTGCACCTTCCCGTCGGCATACAGGCGAAACGCCGAAGCATCCACCTGGCCGCCCGAGGTGATCCGGACCCGCAACTCCTGGGCTGGAACGGGGGCATTGCCCCCCGGCGTCAGGTTCATTAGCGAATAACCGCTGAAACGATATCGGAGTGCATATCGTCAATTGTGCGGCCGCGACAGGCATGGCCAAGGGCGGTAAAGTCCCAGTTGCCGTTATTACGGCGCAGCGAAGAAATAACGATCCCGGTATGTGAGCCCTGCTCAGTCAGCTTGTAGCGAGCCAGCTCTTTGCCGGTTTGATCGACAACGCGGCAGAACGCGTTTTCGACGTCATTGAACGACTGACCACGGAAGCTGTTTACCGTAAACGCCAGGTATTCAACGTTTGCAGGCAGTCGGGAGAGGTTGACATTAATCACCTCATCGTCACCGTCACCTTCACCGGTCAGGTTATCGCCACTGTGCACAACAGCGCCGCAGGTGGATTCCAGTTTGCGGAACCAGATGGTGTCAATTGTTTTACCGGTGCTGTCCATTAATACGCAGCCAGCATCGAGATCGATTGAGTCGTTGCCTCCAAACAATCCTCCAAGAAGACCTTTTTTCTTAACCGGATCCCAACCGAGACCGAAATGAAGCTGGCTTAATGCAGATGATTCTTTGCTGAGTGATACCGTCTGGTTCTTAACTAATGAAACCATGTTTTATTCCTTAAAATGGTAATGACCGAGACAATCAAAGGTATATTTAGTAACTGACGAAGAAAATCATATCATGATGAAGTTCTCTGACAAGGGAAATTTTGGTAGTTTTCTGTAAAAACACAAAAAGAAATCCTTTTCAGGGTGTTAATTTTCTAAGTTTAATTTAAATATCAATGTGTTATCAGGAATCCAAAAAACCTGACGCACTCCATAACCACAGGAGTTATTAATCATATTATGATTGACATGTAGCTTAGACACTCATAGACTCACTTCTCAATCATAAATTTGCATGGCGTTCCGGATAATTAAAAAAAATGAACAAGAAAATTTGGTTTATGGAAGGTTTATCCTCCCAGCGAGATATTATTCAGGGGGTAAAATCATTTGCAAAAAAAAATAATTTTGCCATTACCGTTTTTGCCTCCCACCGTAACGAAAGAAATGAAATCCTTTCCGTTGCCGACTATTCTTTGACTGAACCTGAAGATCCTCAAAAACGTCTTCAGTTTATCCAGGAAACCATTCAGTCCTACGGCATCCACCATATTCATACTGGCCGTAACAGCCAGTGGTTTGAAGAACACCGTTCAGCCATTGAATCGACCGGTGCCACCCTTACTACCGGTGCAACGGGCGTCGACTGGTTAACTCTGGCTGACGAAAAAGTTACTTTTGCTCAGTTTATGGAGCAAAAGGGTCTCCCGGTCGTACCATCCTGGCGGGTGAATACGCTGGCAGAATTAAAAACACACCTCGCGGCCCCGCCGTTCACTGACAGCCCGGTATGCGTGAAGCCGGTGACGGGTATCTATGGCATGGGATTCTGGCGCTTTGATGACAGTGCTTCGCCTATGGCCGTCTTTAATCATCCCGAACATCGTCTGGTCAGTCCGCAACAGTATATTGCAGCAGCATCAGCTGCTGAGTCGTTTAAACCCCTTGTTTTGATGCCGTACCTGCCAGGCCCGGAATTTTCCGTCGATATCCTCGCGGATAAGGGCGAAATACTCGCAGCCGTGGGACGCCGTAAGGAAGGGGTTATCCAGTATCTGGTAAACGAAGGAAGCGCCTGGGAACTGGCGTGTGACTGCGCCAGGGTTATGAAGGCCGACGGGCTGGTGAATGTTCAGACGCGAAACGATGTGAATGGCAACCCGGTGCTGCTTGAAACCAACATGCGTCCGTCAGGGGGGGTGGGTTATACCCTTCACAGCGGGGTGAACCTTCCTGGGTTATTTGCTGCCTTTAAGCTCGGTCTGATGTCTGAAGATATGGTGCGCCAGAGCGCTAAAAACACCTTTTCTCCGGTTGCGGTGAGATCCATTACGGATGTAATTGCATACCCGGAATCACTCTCTAACCTTCTGAATTAAGGCGTATTTATGTCTGATATCCTCGAAGATATGATTTATCGCCGTACCCTCTCATGCGGTACGATTCAGGTAACCCGCGACCAGGGTGAAGTTTCGCTCGATGACCTGTTTGACATCGCTGAAAGACGTAACCCGAAACGCGCCTTTCTGTTTGTCAGCAAAGTACTCGGCAGGCACATTCCCGTGCCACCCTCAGTCATGCGGCAGGCCTACAGACAGCTTGCCAGCCAGTTCCCCTCGACACTGACAGGACCCGTACTGTTTATCGGTATGGCTGAAACCGCCGTTGGGCTTGGGGCCGGTGTATTTGATGAAGTGCGCCACCAGCATCCTGAATCTGTCTATCTGACCTCTACCCGTCACCCGGTTGATGGCACGTTGCTTTGCGAGTTCAAGGAAGAACACAGCCACGCCACCGATCATCTGATCTATCTGCCAGATGATGAAGAGAAAAGACGTCGTGTTACCAACGCACGAACGCTGGTTTTGATTGATGACGAGGCAACCACCGGTAATACCTTTATTAACCTGCTTTCAGCCCTGCGTAATACCGGCAAGCTTCAACATATTGAACAGGTTATAGCCGTTACGCTTACCGACTGGAGTGGCAAAGCCTTGTCCGAGCGCAGCACCTTACCAGTCACTTCGGTTTCTCTTGTAAGCGGTAAGTGGGGATGGACCCCATTACCTGATGCACCTGTCCCGGACATGCCGAAAGTCAACGTAACTTCACGAGGAGAATGGGACATCCAGGGAAAACAGTCCTGGGGCCGACTGGGGATGCTCGCACCTGCGGCCGATCTCGGCCATGAGGTCTCCGTCCACAAGGGGGAACGTATTCTGGTTCTCGGGACCGGGGAATTCGTCTGGGAGCCGTTCCTGCTTGCTGAACGGCTCGAAGCTGCCGGAGCACAGGCATTTTATGGATCGACCACCCGCTCCCCTATCGCCGTTGGTTATGCCATTGAGTCCGCCATTTCCTTTACGGATAACTACGGGCTGGGCATCCCCAATTTTGTCTATAACGTCGCCCACCAGCAGTTTGACCGCATTCTTGTGTGTACTGAGACACCCGCAGAAAGTATTGACACGCAGCTTCTTAAAGCGCTGGCTGAGGTTGCGGCCGTCGTGGAGATTGTTACCTATGAATAAACCCGTTGTTCTGAGCGACCTTGACGACACGCTCTTTCAGACCCGTCGTAAAATGGTGGACGAGCTGGCCCTGGAGCCATTCCGTACCGGTGCCGTTGATCGCACCCTGAATCCACGAAGCTTTATGACGGAAGAACAGTCCATGTTGGTGGACTGGCTCCTGGAGCAGGCTGAACTCATACCCGTTACCGCACGGGGAACTGAAGAAATCAGCCGCGTACGGATCCCTTTCCACTCCTGGGCAATCACCACTCACGGGGCCGTCATTCTCACGCCAGAAGGCAAACCCGACGAGGAGTGGAAGGCCCATATGCTCGGCCAGCTGGCTCCCTATCAGGAAAAGCTGACATCGATGCAGCGTCTGATCACTGAAATGATGGACGCAAAAGGGATCAATGCCTGGGCAAGGCTGAACTTCGAATACGGTGAAACGGCGGTTTATATGGTGATGAAGCACCGCGACAGCACCCGCCTTGACGAGCTCAATGCCATTGCAGATGAGATAGAAACGGTGTTTCCGACCGAGGGCTTCTACATCCACCGCAACAGTAATAACGTGGCCTGGCTTCCCACCGCGGTTGAGAAAGGGCTGGCAGTCAGATGGCTTCTTGAAAAACTTCGGGCTGAACGCGGAGTCTTCCCCGTAATTGGTCTGGGCGACAGCCTGAGCGATCATCGTTTTATGAAACTGTGCAGCTGGTTTGGCATCCCGCGTCAGAGTCAGTTTGCAGATGCCATTTCACAGCGAATTTTTGGAGAAAATTAAAATGCAGCCACATGACACATTTACCGGCTCATACCAGCCCGGTGACGTGGAATTTCTGCTAAAGCCGGTAGTCATTGAGATGACGCCGGTTGAGCAAAAAGAAGAGCTGATTCAGTCAGGGAAGAAACATTATTCGGACATGCTCAGTCAGGAGCCAGCGCCAACACAATGGCATCTTGATTTGTTTCACCGGGCGCTGGATCGGGGCGCAGAGAGACTTGCAAAAGAAGTCACACAGCTCGCTATTGCTCTGGCCGAACGCTTCGGTGATGAGCCCATTGTACTGGCCAGTCTCGTCAGAGCTGGCGTGCCGCTCGGCGTTATGCTGCACCAGGCCCTGCGTGACATGGGGAAAACCTCATGGCATTACGGTATCAGCATTATCCGGGATCGTGGAATTGACGGTGCAGCCCTCGACGTCATTGAAGAGCGCCATGGTACCAGCGGTATTGTCTTTGTTGACGGATGGACAGGTAAAGGCGCAATTACCGGAGAGCTTGTACGCGCACTGAAAGATCGCCCGGGCTATCCTGAGCAGCCGCGACTGGTTGTCCTGGCCGATCCCTGTGGCTGCTCCTGGCTTGCAGCCAGTGATGATGACTGGCTCATTCCTTTTGGCATCATGGGTGCGCCGGTATCAGGCCTGATCTCCCGGTCAGTATGGTCCTCTGAAGGATTACATGGGTGCATGGTTTGCGAGCATCTCAGTGAATTCGAATGCAGCCGGATGCTTGTCGATACCGTCGCCCATTTCCGTAAGAAGTTAACCCCGTCATCCCTCGCTACCCTGAGCTGGAATATGGAGTCAGCCCGGGTCTTATGGCAGACAAGTCGCGACGTTATCGCGTTCCTGGCCGATGAATTTAAAGTGGACAGCGTCAATCGTATTAAACCCGGTATTGCTGAAGCAACCCGGGCTGTATTACGTCGGGTACCGGACCATGTATTTGTGCGTTCTATTGACGACCCGGACGTTGCCTTGCTTGTAGGGCTTGCTCGTGAAAAGGGAATAGTTGTTACAGAAATGGGGGGAACCCTCGGCCAGTATCGGGCTGTAACCATTATCAAGAAGGTACTCTGATGAAAAATCGTCTTTCTCCCTGGAATCTGGGAGCCACGCTATACATGCCTGCAACACGGGAAGATATTGCTGATGCCGTCCTGCACGGGAAAATCCCGGGTTTGCGCTCTCTGGTGATTTGCCTGGAGGATGCTGTCAGTGAAGCAGACATCCCCATCGCCCTCAAAAATCTGGAGCACCTGCTGCACGAGCTCAGTAACAGCATGCGTAGCCTGGGTAAAAATGACTGGCCTCTGGTGTTCATTCGCCCTCGGCATGCCGAAATGGGCAGATGGTTAAAAGCGCATTATGATCTTTCCGCTGTCGATGGGTTTGTGTTGCCGAAATTTACCCTCAGTTCGTTAGCTGAATGGTGGGATATCATGGGCGGGACTCACCTGTGCATGATGCCAACGCTGGAAACAGAAGACGTCTTTGACGTGGTTCAGATGCGCGAGCTGGCCACTCGCCTGGTGGAACATCCCTGCCACGACCGCATTATTGCGCTTCGAATCGGCGGCAACGATCTTATGAACGTTGTGTCGCTTCGCCGCCCCCGGGACCTGACGCTGTATGACAGCCCGATGGGCTACGTCATCAAAATGCTCGTTTCAGTCTTCGGCCCGCGTGATTTTGCCCTGACCGCGCCCGTATGTGAGCATATTGACGATCATGCCGTTATGGCCAGAGAGCTGGCTCTTGATATGGCACATGGGCTTGTTGGGAAAACGGCCATTCACCCGGGTCAGATAGAGGTCATTCAAAACGCGCTGATGGTCACTCAGGGTGAGTATTCTGACGCTCTGCGGATCCTGAACTCTACCCAGGCCGTGTTTAAGTCGCAGGGAGCAATGTGTGAACCCGCCACACATCGCCGCTGGGCGGCTGGCATTCTGGACAGAGCTCGTTTTTATGGGTTACAGAACGAGCAAAGCGCTGATGGAATCAGATTACTTACCGTGACCCAGCATCATTAAGGAAATCATAATGGGGTTCAGGTTCAGAAAGTCGATCAACATTATTCCTGGCGTTCGCCTCAACCTGAGTAACGGTGCACCGAGCCTGAGTGTCGGGCCGAGAGGTGCTTCCGTTTCTTTTGGTAGCCGGGGGACCTATGCCAATCTGGGCTTGCCCGGTACCGGGCTGAGTTACCGTACCCGGCTTGACCGGGCCGCGCGTTCCGGAGGTGGAAACCGGACGGCAACCGACCCGGGGCTCAGACAGGCGCTTGAGCAGGAAGCCGCTGAACTCATGTCAGCGGTAACCGCAATCCGTAATATTCACGAGCTGACGCCGGATCCAAAAACAGGCATCAGCTGGGCAGAGCTGGAAGCAGTATACCTGCATAACAGAACGTCGCCTTTTCAGGTTCCGGCACCGGTGCGTCCAGAAAAGCCAGACTACCTTGCATTGCCGGAAAAGCCTGCCGAGAGCGAAGGCATTAGTTTTCTGGGTAAATGGTTTGAATCGGAATCAGCTAAAGCTGAGCGCCACGCCGAAAATCTTCGCCGGTGGCAGCAGGAGCTGATTGATGTGGAGCGTGAGAATACCCTTCGACAGCACCGGTACCAGCAACAACGGACGGCCTGGGCCGAACAGTATGCAAACTGGAAGTTTGAAGCAGAAGAACATGAAAAACGGCTCGCCACGGCTCAGGCAGATGCCCGGCAGCAGTTCCGGACAGACGCCGCGTTTTTCGAATCATACCTGGCGGGTGTGCTGGCAGAAACTGAATGGCCGCGTGAAACGATTGTTGCATTTGAAGTAAAGCCGGAGCTATCAGCAGTCCTGCTGGACGTTGATTTAGCTGAGATTGAAGATTTCCCTGATAAGATTTACGGCGTTAATGCCCGGGGCACGGAGCTGACGGAAAAAGCCATGACGCAAAAAGCCGTACGCGAAAACTATGCCCGCCACGTCCATGGCTGCTTGTTCCGCCTGGTCGGTATCGTTTTACATACGCTACCTTTCGACAACGTGATTGTGTCAGGCTTTACGCAACGGGTCAGTAAGCGGACCGGCTATCTGGAGGATGAGTATATCCTGTCCTGCAAATGCACTCGCAGCCAGATGTCGTCAGTAAATTTTGCAGGCATAGAACACATTGATCCGGTTGAAGCGTTAGGCGATCACCCGGTTATTCGAAAGATGAGCAGTACCTTCATTTTTCAGCCTATTGAACCACTAACCCTTTAAGCAGGCTAAATCTTACGATGCAATTAAATACCAGACAGGCCCGGATTTTTAAGCTTGCCAACTTACTGGGCACCGGCAAGCCCGTTTCCGCTGCCGACATTATAACCAGTCTGGAATGCTCAGAGCCGACATTAACCCGGGCCCTCAAAGAGCTACGCGAGTCATATTCTGCGGAGATCAAATACAGCAAGGCAGGTCATTCCTACCATCTCGTTAATCCGGGCCAGCTGGATAAAAAGACCCTTCGCCGGATGAATGAAGCGCTCGCACAGAATGCTGAACTGAAAACCGGTGAGTCTACAGGGAAGGTCGTACTCGATAAGGATAAAAAAACAGCCGTGTCCTTATCGCTACGCATGCGGATCTTAAGAAAAATTGACCGTCTGGCTGCGCTGAGTGGCTCGACCCGAAGTGAAGCGGTAGAGAAGCTGGCTCTGCACTCCGTTGACGAACTGATAAAAGAATACAGCGCTAAAAAGTCCTGACGCTAAATCTCAGACCGGGGTGAAAACCCCGGTTTTGTCATATTTTACCTCTGTATTGGCGTGACGTAGTTTTGATCTATTCTCCTCCCGCAATGCCAGCAGCGCCTTACTGACTACAAAACCTGGTGTCTTGACATCCTCTTGTGCTACACATCAATCTTTGGGCGTTTTACACTCCATTCATGCAGATCTGTGATGTATGATGAATTTCATACATAAGACAGTTTATTTGTCCGAGTTTTTTCAGAAATCTTATATTCCAGTCCGGTCTGAATTATTTTTCTGTTGATAAGAGGCCATTCACATGTCGGTAATTCTATGGTGGTTAACTTATTTCTTTAATGCCGCTTCTGAGTATTTAATCTCCACCCGACAGATGTCGTGCCGTTTTATCAAATCAACAAACCCTGGCCTCTTCCTGAAACTACTCTCCTCTTCCGATCTCTTAAGAAGGAATTACATTTGAGACGCTTACCCGTATATCTGCTACTCGACACGTCCGGCTCTATGCACGGAGAGCCTATCGAAGCGGTTAAAAATGGCGTTCAGACGCTGCTTACCACGCTGAAACAGGATCCGTATGCACTCGAAACGGCTCACGTGTCAGTGATCACCTTTGATTCTTCAGCCCGACAGGCAGTCCCCCTGACAGACCTCCTGAGTTTCCAGATGCCAGCACTAACAGCCAGCGGCACCACGTCTCTTGGCGAAGCGCTTTCCCTCACGGCCAGCTCCATTGCCAAAGAAGTACAGAAAACGACGGCTGACACTAAAGGTGACTGGCGTCCCCTTGTATTCCTGATGACGGATGGAAGTCCGAATGATGACTGGCGTAAAGGCCTGAATGACTTTAAAGCGGCCAGAACCGGCGTTGTTGTGGCATGTGCAGCCGGGCATGATGCCGATACCAGCGTCCTCAAAGAAATCACTGAAATCGTGGTTCAGCTCGATACAGCTGACAGTTCGACGATTAAAGCTTTCTTTAAATGGGTCAGTGCGAGCATTTCGGTAGGCAGTCAGAAAGTGGAGTCCAGCAAAAAAGAAGTGATCGGTCTTGAAGACCTGCCACCGCCGCCGCCAGAAGTAAATGTGGTCTTATAATTTTATTGATTAAGGGGATATCATGTCTGTCAGTCTGAGCAAAGGCCAGGGCGTAAGCCTGAAAAAAAATGAATACGATCTCTCGTCCGTTACTATCGGCCTCGGTTGGGATATTAATGAGGAAAAGAAAGGTTTTCTCGGCGGGATCTTTGGTAAAAAAGAAGAAGAATACGACCTTGATGTGATCGCTTTCCTGTGTAATTCAGCCGGAAAGGTGACCGATCTCGGCAATGTGGAAAATGGTAAACCAACGCTTGTGAATGGCGATATCATCTTTTTCAACAGCCTTCGCCATAAGTCAGGCAATATCTGGCTGACGGGCGATAACCGAACCGGAGCCGGTGACGGTGACGATGAGCAAATTATTGTGCGCCTGAATTCCCTTGACGCTCAGTACGAGAAAATTGTGTTCATCGTTCAGATCTACAATGGTGAAAAGCTCCAGCAGCACTTTGGTAAAGTTCAGAATGCCTTCATCCGGGCAGTAGATGCCCGTAATATTGAAATGGCACGATTCGATCTTTCTGGCGGACCCGCCTTCGCCAGCCAGCGCTCCATGGTCTTTGCCGAGCTGATACGCGAGGCTACAGGCTGGAAACTCAGGGCAATTGGTGAGCCTTCAGAATCAGATTCGTTTGTCTCGCACCTGAGGAATTACATGTGATGCGCCGCCTGCCTGTTTACCTTGTTATCGACACATCCGGCTCGATGCGCGGTGAGTCAATCCATTCCGTTAACGTTGGAATTCAGGCGATGCTTAGCGCTCTTCGCCAGGATCCCTACGCCCTCGAAAGCGTTCATATCTCCATTATCACCTATGACAATGAGGCGCGTGAGTTCATTCCTCTCACGCCGCTGGAAGACTTCCAGTTTTCTGACATCGTTGTGCCAAGCGCAGGCGGGACGTTCACCGGTGCTGCCCTTGAATGTCTGATGCAGTGTGTTGAACGGGATGTACGTCGCTCAGATGGTGATACCAAAGGAGACTGGCGTCCTCTGGTATTCCTGATGACTGATGGAACCCCTTCTGATGCCCTGGCGTACGGTGAAGCGGTAAAAGCGATTCGCGGCCGGGGATTCGGATCCATCATTGCCTGCGCCGTTGGTCCTAAAGCAGGCCATGAGCACTTAAAACAGCTCACCGATAAGGTTGTGTCTCTGGAGACGCTAGATTCAACCGCGTTTGCAGGTTTCTTTAAATGGGTATCGGCCAGCGTGTCTTCCGGCAGCACAAGCGCGGGGATTAATAACGGAACTGATACCCTTCCCCCTCCTCCACCAGAAATCCAGCTGGTGCTCTGACAGACAGAAAGGTGCTGTTTCCGGGCAGCACCTTTCTGTACAGCAACGTTTTCTGCTGGCCGTACCAGCCGTACGAGGAAAATTATGAGACGCCTTCCCGTGTTTTTTGTCCTGGACTGTTCAGAGTCCATGATTGGTGAAAACCTGAAAAAAATGACTGATGGTCTGCAAATGATCGTCGGAGATTTAAGAAAGGATCCACACGCACTTGAAACAGCCTGGGTCTCGGTAATCGCATTTGCCGGTGTAGCCCGTACGATTGTACCTCTTCACGAAATTGCCTCGTTCTACCCTCCCCGCCTTCCCGTTGGCGGCGGTACGAGCCTTGGAGCTGCATTGCGTGAGCTGACCGTGCAAATTGATACCCAGGTCAGAAAAACCACTCATGAGGCTAAAGGCGACTGGAAACCCGTCGTGTATCTCCTTACCGACGGACGTCCGACTGACGACACAACCGCAGAAGTGAAGCGCTGGAAGGATCACTACGCGAGTAAAGTGAATCTCATTGCCGTTGGCCTGGGGCCGTCAGCGGACCTGAATATCCTGCGGCAACTGACAGAGAATGTCATGCTGTTCACCGAATCTCAGGAAGGGGACTTTACCCGCTTCATCAAATGGATCACGGCCTCGGTTACGGCGCACAGCCGCAGCGTCGGGGACGACAAACAACCTGAGCTCAGCCAGACTGAATACATAGTCCGGCTGGCCAAGGACGAGCCAGTAAAAGCGTACGACGAAAACTGCGTTACGCTTACCGGCCGTTGCAGCAAGACCCGTCGTCCGTACCTGATGAAGTATGAACGGCCACCAGCAAGGGTTTCCGGGCTCGATTTCAGTCTGAACCTGAACAGCTTTAATATTGCCGGATGCTATCCCATCGATGAGGACTATTTTGCGTGGTCAGATGCCACCGCTACCGGTTTGCAGGTAAATACCAGCGAACTGCATGGCGTACCGGGTTGCCCCCACTGCGGTAATGCCAGTGCGTTTGCCCTGTGCTCATGCGGAAAGTTGCTGTGTATTGACGGCCCGGATGACGTGATCTGCCCGTGGTGTGAAACAGGCCTGTCATTCAGCAATGATGGCGGAAACACTAACTTCGACGTAAACAGAGGGAGAGGTTGATGTCGCAAAATGCTTTACTTGAAGAGAAGATTATCCGCTTAGTTCTGTCTGAGCTGGGCCACCCTGTTGAAGGTGAGCGGCTTTTACTTCTATCGCAGGACCCATCCCTTACCGAAGAAATTATGCGGCTTAAAGAGCGGATTGAGAGCCTTGCACAGGGTTTATCTGCGCGGGTTAGCGAAGGTGATAACGACGCAGAGATTGCCGCCTCGTCAGCATCCAGTCTTTCCGATCAGCAACAAACGGTCGTAAGTGTTGCTGATAACCCGGGCATTGACGCTACCGATACATCAGCACTGCAACCCCTGCCAGAAAATGAGCCTCATCCTCCGTTCTGGAAGCTGATGCCTTATTACGAATTTGATAAACCAGCACAGAGGGAAGACGAAAACCTGTCTTCCCTGGTATTAAAACCCGGGCAGATACCGACAGGCCAGCAGCGGGCCAGCTTAGCTGTGCCACCTGCCGTTCCCCCGAGAGCTAAAATAACGATCCCCAACGCCCGCGCAGGCGAACGTTTCTCTTCGCCGGTTGCTATCGTTCTGGGTGAGGGCCAGCAGGCTACTGTCAGGGACGTTGTCTTTCCCCGGAACATTGGCCTGTCTTTTGACAAAGAACAGGAGTTGCTGACAGGTACTCCCACCGAAAGCGGCGATATAGAGCTTTCAGTAATCTGGTCATGCACGTCGCACGACGAATGTGAAACAAAACAGCTATTTATAATCAATCCCGATCCGAGAAGCCTGTGGAAGGTGGTAGAGCCACCAGCAGACGCTCCCTACCCTAAGTCCCATCTGGACGCTGCTGGCCTGGTCAGGGGTGATATACGTATTGCTGCCGCCAGTCGCCGGGGACGCTCTCATGAGCATGCCGGAAGCTTCAGAGATGACGACTTCTACATCAACCACTGCCAGGAAACAGGATGGTCTGTCATGCTGGTCGCAGACGGAGCCGGTAGTGCGGTAAATTCCCGGGAAGGCTCCCGGATTGCAGTCAAAACGGCTGGCGATTACCTTTTAAATCAGCTCAGTGGTGTGAAAGGCGTCCATTTAAAGCAGCACATCACGGCGTGGGAAGGGAGCGATCAGCAGGCAACAATAAACGCCATGCTTCATCATTTTAAACAGGCAGCTACGCTCGCGGTCAACAGTATCCAGAACGAAGCCATTTGTGCAGAACAACCTGTGAAATCCTATTCAACAACCCTTCTGGCAACTGTAGCGCTACGAACTGATAACGAGCTGTTTGCGGCTGCATTCTGGCTTGGTGATGGTGCGATAGGTGCATACAGCCCTTCCGGTAAAGTCAGGATACTGGGAAATCCCGATAGCGGAGAATACGCAGGACAAACCCGTTTCCTTGACCAGAGCATTATCGCAGACCCCTCGTTTAGCGGCCGCATCAGCGTGGGTAAATGGAATGATGTATCTCACTTGATCCTCATGACAGACGGCGTCTCAGACCCTCTGTTTGAGACGGATAATGGGCTTCGCAGTGACGAAAAATGGACCCGTCTCGTTGATGAGCTCAACCCTGTCCTTACAGACGCCAGTATTGCGCCTGAGAGGTTAGGCGACTGGCTTAACTTTTTCTCCACAGGGAACCATGATGACCGCACTATTGCGGTGTTGTGGTAAGGGATACGCTTTTTCGGTGATCAATATGGCAAATATCGTTACGTGCAAAACAAAGGACGGCGAAACAGTCCAGTATGTTGACGAGGTAATTGGTTCGGGCTCGATGAAGGATGTTTACTTTTCGCCTGATAAATCATACGTCGTCGCTTTTTATCATAAACCGCAGAACGAGCAGGCCCGGGATCGGATTGATATGATCACCGGACGCTACAGGCAAAACATTTTTGGCCAGTCCGGAGGTGAATACTGGAAGGACCTGTTTTGCTGGCCGACCCATGTTGTTGAGCATGGGCATAAAATCGGCATCGTGGTTCCAACCTACAAAAGCTACTTTTTCTTTAAATACGGCTCTAAAAACGATGATTTTCTTGGCATAAAAGGTCGTGAAAAGGAAGGCAAATGGTTTGCCAGCGCCAGCAACCAGAACAAATTTCTCGACCCACGTGAACGAGGCAATACGCTTACCTATCTCAAGGTCTGTCTGCTGCTGACAAGAGCCGTCAGAAGGATGCATGCGGCAGGTCTCTGTCACAGCGATCTAAGCTATAAAAACGTGCTTATCGATCCAGAAATGGGACATGCCTGCATCATTGACGTAGACGGCCTGGTTGTCCCTGGAAAGTATCCTCCCGACGTGGTGGGCACCCCGGATTTTATCGCTCCGGAAGTGGTGAAAACCAGTCATCTTTCCAAAGAGGATCCGAACCGCGTATTGCCAAGCATTACTACTGACCGTCATGCGCTGTCGGTGCTTATCTACATGTATCTGTTCTTCCGTCATCCGCTACGTGGCGGAAAAATACATGACATGTCGGATGAAGTACGTGATGAGACCTTATCTATGGGTGAGAAGGCACTCTTCATTGAACATCCGACAGACAAAAGCAATGCAGTCAAAGTCAGTCAGCTATCGTCCTTTTCACTGCCCTGGGCTGACCCGGAGAAAATTCCTTACACCATCATGGGCCCTTATCTGACACCTTTGTTTGAGCGCGCCTTTATAGATGGCTTACACGATGCCACTAAACGCCCGACCGCCGATGAGTGGGAAAGCGCCCTGGTTAAAACAGTCGATCTGATACAGCCCTGCCAGAACAAGGCGTGTGAACAGAAATGGTACGTTTTCTCGGGTAAGACAAAGCCGGTTTGTCCCTACTGCGGTACGCCATACAAGGGTAAATTACCGGTTCTAAATTTATATTCTTCCCGAAAGGAAGGCAGTTATCGTCCTGACGACCACCGGTTGATGGTGTGGAGCGGGCAGTCAATCTATGCGTGGCATGTGAATCGCCTCATTGCGCCAAATGAGCGTACAACCGATTTGCAAAGGAAACGAGTTGGGTATTTTGTTTTCCATAACGATCAGTGGTGGTTAGTAAATGAAGGCATAAATGGGCTTATGTCATTACCGGATAAACGACAGATTGCCATTGGGGAAAAAATTGAACTGACGAATAACGCTCAGTTTGTTCTGTCAAAGGAGGAAGGCGGCAGGCTGGTCGTCGTTCAGTTAGTAGAAAACTAACGGACGCCCATAACGACTAAAACGTTCTGGCAGCATACTGAACCTGTTTAATGAATCACTATATTAAGCTGTGTCAAATTTAAGCTGCCAGAAAAACTGACTGTCTGTGCCGGATATGCGGTACACCTCCTGCGGCAAGGGTTTAATGCGCAAAGCCCAATTTATTTATAAGAGTGAATAGTTTTGTGGCTCTACCCTGCCGCTCTCCTTTCCTGTGTCATGGTTTTTAACATCTGAAATACTGACATTGTTAAGCCGGTGATTGTATAAGGCGATGCGGACAATCTCATGAAGATATTCAAGTTCGTTTTGTGTCAAGGACTGGCCTTCCTGGGTTTTTGAAATCATTTCCTGCCAGCAGATCAGTCTTTCGTAACTGACATGTTCGCTGTTTTCCAGGCAGTGCAACCTGAAATAGCGAAGGAACAAAGGAAATTCATCGGTCTTAGCGATGTCATAAGCCCGAACCGTTAACCTACACAGACATACAATCGTATCCTGCTGTAACCTGACTAACGCGTTATGACTGCCCGGAAGGATATCAGGCAATTTCATCTTACAGTCAGCAAGGCGCTGAAGAAGAGGCCCTTCCTCTGAAGGCTCCCGTCCCCGATACTCCTGAAGAGGTTCAGATTCAAGTTCATGCATTAATGGATGATATAGCCATTCCCGGGAACTGGTCTCATCAATGATCAGGCTTTCAATGCACTCACTGTATGTTGTTTTACGTCGCCCGAGCTGCACCTGACTGATTTCATATTCAATATCTGGAAGATCGATACGCAATGCGGCAACTCTTTCGGAAGGATGAAGGTGGTCAAAGGTTAACTTCGCAGAAATGCTACGATCCCTGTCCAGAAAGACGGCCACACATAAATCATTAACCTTTACGAACAGATCAGCTGTGCCTCCGAACATACTGCCGCTTCCAATAACCTCATTCAGTGAAACCGGCCCACCATCGTCGCCAGCGAGAAGATTTGGGAAACCAAGAACCTGGTGCTCGTTGATGACTTCAATAATTTTTCCCCGGATGGCTTCCATCAGACCATCACAGTCACCGGCTACAGCAGTACTGTGTGAGAAATGCCAAAGCTTGACCTCCCCCTGCTTTGCTAACAGATCAGTTTTGCAAGCGGGGCAGATGCAGTTACAGTCGATACCCCGGCTGACCTCTGTAATATCTAAAAAGAGTCCTGATTCTCTCTGGAGTCCAAATGGAATACCAAATGTGTAACTCTTACGCATGGCTGCACCCCGTTTTTGATAATTATTCAAACTATATCCGAAATAACGGAGGAGGATTTCTGTAAAACGAATTAAAAGAAATGATTTTTTAGTTTTCCAGATTAATGTTTGACAAGAATCAAATGAGAGCCTTACAAATATGGAGAGAGAAGTTTAGGTAAAGTAACTTTTATCACAACTTCTAAAATTAAGGAGAATATCGGATGTATTTAGCAGTGGGCTTGGCTTATGATTAAAGTCTTTCTCCGAACTTAATAAGAAAGTTAAAAAGACAGGCTATTACAGTGCCTTTAGCCCCGAAAGGGGCATAAACTATTTTCAAATCCAGACACAGTCTTTTTGTTGTGCCAATATCAATAATTACTCGCGAACAAAGGTCCACACACTCGCAGGAACTTTGTCATATAACTTTTTCATTGTCAGTTCAGCTTTACGATGATCATAAGCACCAGAAATTTCAAGAGAGGCGACACCCGAGTTTTTTTCACATAACCTTTCAAATACTTTTTCGAGCGTTTCGAACGAACTACACTTACGGAATTTCATTAAATAAGACTGCTTTGTGTCAGACATAATCAACCTTCTTTAGACAGGCCTCAACTGGCCAGGGATAATCTTAATATCATTTTTCACTTAAGCCTAACGATTTCACAACCTTTTTCGTTGTTTCCACCCTGTTCATAACCAGGTACATGAGTGCTAAAATGACTGTAAATAAAACCAGTGTATCCCGGTGAGCAGGATGAAGAATCAATCAGTGATCAGACAGTTTTCGGAAAGCGAATTGCATCAGCAGCTGGAAACGTTCGGCAACCATGATAAACAGCTTTCACGCTTGATCCGTTACTTTTCCCATCTGAGATACAACACAGCTAAAACCTATCTGCACTGGCTACGAGTATGGAACGAATGGTATCAGGCGAATGCCCGGTTGCATACAGACTGGCCAGTAAGTTCGCTCCCCGTGTCTGAGGAAGCTCTGCTGGCGTTTATGGGGCATCTTGAAGGCAAATTGTCACGAAGCAGCATAAACAGCTGTCTTCAGGCCTTAAACAGTATCCATAAAAAAGGGCTTAACCTGCCCGGGATTATTACGTCTGAAGCATGGTACATGCTGGAAGCCTTAAAACAATCGGAAGCCCGGAAGCGAAAGACGACTAAACAGGCAACTCCCTTTCTTATTGGCGATCTCAAGGCTCTGATAAAGTTACGCAGTACTACAAACTCAGTTCGTAAGCTTCGTGACCTGTGCCTGATCTGGACAGGCTTTGAAACACTGCTCCGTTCATCCGAAATTCGCCGTATACGTCTGAAAGATCTGTCTCTGGATAGTATGACCGGTGAATTTAACCTGACGGTATACCGTACAAAAACGAACATCAGTACACTTCTTACCTACCGGCTGACACGTCAGTTAACTAACTGCCTCTTGAGATTGATGAACCTTGTGAAAATGGATCAGCACAGTCATCCGGATGAATACCTTTTCCAGGCCGTAAATTTCCATGATACAGGCTATATGCCACCCGGCTGGAAGCTTCGGAGTAAAGGGAATGAGCTATCTGAGCTTCTTAAACGGCATAACCTGCCCTACCGTGCTAAACAAAGTCTTCTGAACGATGAAGATGAGGAAGACACTGTGGACGATGCCGGTATGCTCAGCAAAAATTCCCTTTTACGGGCATTTAAAGAAATGTGGAATGAGCTTTATCCAAATGAGACTAAAACCCGTTACTGGACAGGGCACAGCGTTCGTGTAGGCGGTGCGATACAGCTGGATATTGAAGGTTACTCGCTACCACAGATTATGGAAATGGGGAACTGGTCGAATGAAGAAATGGTTATGCGCTACATTCGCAATATTGAAGCTGGTAAAAAAGCCATGATCAAGCTTATGCGAAATGCCTTTGATGAATAGCGCCCTCACGGGCGCATAACTTTATTTTTTCTTGAACGGGTTAAGTCTGGTGAGATTAGAGAGTGCCCCTCCCGGAGGCAAAATTCCCGTCCTTTTATATTTGTACACGCCATTTAATTTCATTGTCTGGATTCCAAGATTAATAAGCGTGACAAGTTTAAGGGTATACAGGAGTGTAAATTGGGGAGCAACCTGAATAAAAACTAATAACAAGCCTGCACACATTACACGTAGCCATGCCGCGTACTCCATGCTCAGCGGACGCTTGAAATAGAATCTTTCGAGCAAATCAACTGTCTTATTACTGATCCACGCCGCCGCCACTGAGAGTAACAACACGATGCACACCATAATGCCCAGTTCCATTTTCACTCCCTTCTCTTTTAGTCTGTTTAAGTTGAGGCTTAGCCACAGTAGTTTTGTTTTTTGCTTTTTTCTTAGGTTTGGTATGGTGAAACAGAAAACAATCCACCATTACCCAACCATTTTTATATCGAGCCACCAGCATCTTCTGGCTGGGGTAATGAGCATGAAACAGCATTTTCACGTCCATGGTGCCCATCAACGACTGTTTGCGCTTTAGCTCATCCTCAGCCATCTGAAATTCTTGTAAGAATTCTGAAGACAGACGCTGACGCAGAATTCTTATGGCACTGGAGTTTTCATCATTCTTTGCCAGGTGCCCGAAGCGTACAAGTGCCTTGTGGGTTATCTGGATGGGTCCCAGATGAGAGCTGAGCTGTTCGTACTGCCAGAAGTAGGTCAAATCCACCTTAACCCAGCTGATGCTGTCCAGCAGAGCCTCGTTCATGATGGTTCCGGACATAGGTACCATTGTCAGCCTGGCCAGACGCATATGTATGTAGTCCGTAAGCAACCTCAGCGACTCAGGAACGTTTTTATTGAGTAGGAGATGCTGAAGCACCGGGGTTGCGGTCTGCCAACACAGATTGCGCCCGTCAGGCAGGAAAGCAAACTTTTGATCGTCAGGCGCAGAGTTCGAAGCGTTTTCCTTACGAAGCAAAAAATAATGGCCGCACAGCAGCTCTGCTCTTACCTGGTCCTCGTCAGGGTCATGTCGGGCTTTACTTAGATCAACGGTTAGCACAACGCGGTTAATCGCATCAGCGTGATATTTTTTTACCCAGACGCAGACACGATAGAGACGCTCATCGATTTTCTGGCTGGCTGTGGAAATCCATTGCATTGTTGTTCCTTAATTTTCGGGGCTGACAATGAAAATGCCCAGCTCAGCCCCCGGCACGAGTTCTGTATATTTCAGGCTCAGCTTCCGTTGGTTGGACGGACCCTGGCTGTTTTCAGGAGCCCAGTCAGAGAGCGTTTTTAATTGAGGTATGTTGCCTGCTGCGAAAATGGGCAAGGATGCTTTTACTACTGAATAATCAGTCTCAGCATATTTATTCCCGTTTCGTTCCTGCCCTTCAGGCCTAAATGCAAAAATGTGAGCAATCGGAACAGGGAAAGAGTTAGTTCGACAAAGGCGATAAGATTCGCCCTGCTTCAGTGGGTGAAATTCAAGACGGTGTAAAGCCTTATCGATATTAGACACGACATTCAAATTGGTAGTTGCTACATTTTTTACTTCTGAGGCTCTCCTGCGCTCCAACAAACTCACAAGTTGCTCTGCTGTTTTAACTTCCTGGTTTCGGTTTAGCCGCCATGAAAAAGTAACTTTTTTAAGCTGGGACTTGATGAAAAGGATATTTCTTGTTGAGTGCATAGCGACAAGGCCCGGGAGCTTCTTGTGCACTTTATCAAAACGGACATTCTTTTTATTATCGATACGCCTCATTGCCGCAGCAAAATCATTTTTTGCTTCGTTTATAGAAGTGATCAAGCTTTCGAGAAGATCTGCTCTTTCGGGGACAATGATTAGACCCGGGTATTTAGTGGTTACTTTGGTGGAATCATGACTTAATGACTCTATGTCATCCACACAGATGTCAGTAAGTGCCTGAATAATTTCCTCAACCGAAGCATCGTCTTTAATACTAACCCTGATGGGTTTAACCTGCTTCAAGCGCTCTTCTGTTCTAGATACGGTGGAGACAGTCATCAGGTTTGCCATCATCGGGGGGGTGTTCGAAAGAAAACACTTGAGCGAGTCGATGCGTTCCAGAATCTGGTCACGAAAATAGGGCAAATCGTCATAACTCATACGTTTCTCCAGGCTCATGTTATTTCCAATCAATTTTGCTGCCCAGGCTGACCTTGCAGAACATAAATGTCATGTAAACCTCTAAAGAAGTCATTTTGAAACAGCTTTCACAGCATGCGATTTATGTTCGATAGGGCTCATGAACAAAGGATGATAATGGAGACGCCATGGATAGTGGATAGTCTTACCCACCTGGGTGATCCGATTGAGGCGAAAACGACCATTTATACAGTCAACTGACCAAAGCCCGGGAGAAACTAACCTCTTCCAGCGGTAAAAAGAGAAACCTGCAACACAGAGGTCATGCTCCAGGAAATGTTGAGTTTCGACGACGCGAACTTTTATCAAAAACCCCAGCATTGGCGAAAACCAGATCAACAACCATGTTGGCGGCAGGATGACTTTGTTCAGGAGATGATCTGTCATAAGCAAGGCAGATAACATCAGAAAACTGATAGTCAACCACAGGGCCATCCAACCGGCCCATACGCGGCTCTGACAGGGTTTCCATTCGAGAAGAAAAAGTTTTTTATGCATTCTGCCCCGCCTAATTTTAATGTATTGCCGAAGTATGCTGCATCATGATGGTGGTGCGGGGAAAGATTTCAAACTTCCACAATTCTGAAGCCGTGTTCCAACCATGAAAGATCCCGTCTCCACAGCGAGTGTTAAAAGCAAGAATTTCATCCCTGACCTGGTAAGCGAGCACTTCTGGCATATCAATAAACTCAGGTAAGGAAAGAAGAATTCCATGGATAACTTCTCCGGTTAACTTACTCATAACCTCTTCCTCAGACAGGGCAGCGTCCGGGAACAAACACAACGGAAGTGAAAAACAACATAGGTCAAGACCAATAGCAGCCCTTCCTGCGTCGTAGCCTTCTTCATTAACGACAAAACGAAAGAATTTTTCTGTCTCACCCCGTAATGATGACGGTCCTTCAGACGGAACTTCAATACCACTGAAGACTTTATCGGTCCAGTTGGTAAAAGGACTGGTGAAAACCCAACAAATTAAGGATAACGCCAGCTCTTCCTTAAACATACGTTCAGTGCCGGTAGTTCTGGAAAGTTGCTTTTGAGTACTCATGTTTTACCTGTTGCATGAAATTATTGATGTTATATAAACACAACCGGCATTTTATCTAATAGGTTTGAAAACACTAAAAATCGCAAATGCTGGTACCTTTCTGTTTTAAGAGATTTTCAAGGTAAAGTGAGGCTAGATCAATTGGCTGGTTCTCTTCAAGACAGGCTCGCACAAGATCTTCAATAGAGACCGAATCAACCCCCCTTCCCTGTAAAATTTCTTTAGCAGATGCCAGCGTTTTATGAACGCTTCGACTTAGTTGTAATCTGACTTGTGTGCGGGTATCAAAAAGACAATCTTCTGTGACACTTTGTGAAACGGTTCTACTCATTGAAAAATCACTCCATTTCTGGGATCGAATGAAAATTAACAGCTATAGATGTATCAGGTTTCCCATTTTCTACGATACTCAACCACGTACGCGCTGAGATTTGTTGTTCACAGACGAGTATGTAACCTGTTCCCTGTTGATGATGTAGCTCAAGAGCTTTTAGGATAGGCTCTGAATGAGGTCCGAGAGCATCACGCGTGTGAATAAGCGTTTGCTCTGGCAATACGTTGCTAAGCATAGACAGCAGAACATTACGCTCATCCTCATTATCCGACAAAACAAGAATTATACGAAAACCCGTTTTTATACGAAATCTGATTTCTGAAACTAACTTTCTTAATCTTAATTTATATATGACCAGGCGGAATCGAGTCATCAGTAAAGAGACCACTGTGAAGATAACGATTACTGCGCCATATTTTGACCTGTAGAACCACCAGTTAAGGCCTCCAGCAACTATCAGGATTAACATTAAAATTAAACTCCCATAGAAAAAAAGTGCTGGGTAGCGAGTTGTCTTTCCTTCAATTAGTGCTGAGGCAAATATCAAAATGGATATTCCGTAAATTACCCAGTCAAAAATACTTTCTCCAATCATTCTTTAGTGAACATCCTTAAAAGTGGAAATGTAGGTTTATGGGTTTATGCATTTTCCTGATGGCCTTGACAACCAAGGATTTCACAGAAATTGTCACAGTGTGAAGCTGTAACAAAGCGCTCTCCACGTTCGAATCGCTCAACCAAATCCTTTCTTACTTCACTTCCAGGTTTCTGGAAGATGTACTCAAACTGGAGATCCTCGGCCGTTGAAAGTAGTCGTTCTATGCTGAAATCAACATGGTAAAAGCAAAACTGATTATCAACCGGGGGAAAGTTGCTTTTGGTACTGTTCTCGTTTTTGGATTTTAGTTCATTCATGAGCTCTCCTTGGTTGAGAACAGTATACAAATCTCTTTAGGGATTTTTTTTCGTTAATAGCACTTTTTTGAGTTTAAAGAGTATGTTCATACCAGAGCATTAGAGGCTACGAAAAGGATAATGGAATTAGAAAGATAGATTTTAAGTGGTGATGTAAGGTGGGATAGGTAGAAGAGGAGTAGACGCTTGTAAGCGAGGCAAAAAAAAGGCACGGAAACCGTGCCATAAGAGTATGTGAGAAAAAATCAAAATCAGGGAAAGAATCAAGCAGCTTGTGAAACTGAATCTCCAACTGCAAGATTTAAATTTCTTAGGTTATCGAAAACTTCAGATACTAAGTCATTACGGTCGTGGATTTTAATCCGCCCACCGGTTAACTCTGAAACATAAACGGTATGGCAGAGGTCAGTAACCACTTCGCCGTATTCATCAACGACTTCCAAAGATGCAATCATCGGAATATAAGAAGCCGCAGCATAGCTCTCATAAATACTTATTATGGAGTCATTGTTGCGTCGAGAAATTACCCTACCAGAAGGTAAAGCCTCATCTTCCATATAGCAATCAGATAGGTCCTCACAGAAGTCATTTTCTTTAAGTGAAATATTAAGGGTCAATTCACTGTTGATAGAGCGTGAATAAGAATATTCACTCAGTTTATAGCAAGCCAAACTTATATCACTAAAAGTTTCATAAGCTTTATAGAGGCTCGATGTTATAGACTCAGATACAAATGTTATTAGTCCAATAAAATGAGTATCCCAGAACTGTTGCAAAGCAAAACGGGCAATCATAACCTGACCATCAACCTGCATCAGTCTGTTATATTCATCCCGGTCATAACCTTTCGACTGAGAAACATCATTAGACATGCTAAGAACTTCACTACAAACATCATCATATTCAAAACGGCTAGTTGCAAAGTGTTTTCCTGAAATCTCAAGGTACTGACCAGAGACTGCGTCAAACACCTCAAGAAAGTAACAGAGTCGAGATTTTAAAGATTCTCTGTTTAAAGCTTCTATTTCATTCTCAGAGATACTATCGACATATAAATCAACAGCATTCTTGAGTTCAATAGCTTTGATATTACAGGTAAAAGAAAGCTCGTCACTTTGACAATGGCAAACACTTAATACTATATCCGCCTCATCAAAATCTATGCCAAGATAGCTCAGAACTGCTCGGACATAGTTTTTATCATCAGATGAATGTGTCATATACACTACCTCAAATTTGAGAGGAAGTGCCCCAGAAGGGAAGCGACTTCCCCACTGGGTTAGATAAAAGTTTGGTTAAGCTAAAAGAAGATGCCAGCGACAGATTTTACATTGTCATAGACAAGTGTCTTCAGCCAACCAAAGTTACTTTTTTGGACTGAAGCAAAAGGATCATTGAGACGCGTTACGAAAATCGTCAAAAGCTTCAGTTATTAGTAATGTGCGATCAGTTACTCTGTATCGGTCATTACTTTCGAGAGATACGTAAGTTGAATGCGAAGAATCACAGACAACACGCCCTCTTTTATTGATCAATCTTACTTCCATCATCACCGGCACATTGATAATTGAAGCAACATCGGTATAGAGGGATATGAGGGCATCATTGTCACAATATAACGCCCCGTTCCCATCAAATGTATCGTTAAACTTAATATATATATCTGGCATATTTGCCGGATAATCATCAGTATTGAAATCAATGCATAACTTTAAGTCATCATTAATACGGCGATTAATCTTATGCTGCCCAACACGTACAAAGCCATGTTCAACAGCTTTGATAATCCTTAAAGTTTCATTAAGACAATCTGTAATTCTTTTCTCGACAAATGAGATAAAGTCACCAAAGTCGGAATGAAAAAACTGTTTAAGTGCAAATTTCGCAACTAACACTTTCCCATCCACCTTCATTTTATCGAGATAAAGATTTCTTATAGCATCAGTAGAAGAATTAGCTTTAGATAACTCTTCACAGTCATTAATAATCATTGAAACAATATCAATAACTTTAACTGGGCTTAAAGTATTACTATATCCGCGAATATCAAACGTAAAAAATCCGAAATTCTTAAATACTCCAAGAAAATAAATTATTTTTTGTTTCAAAAGAATAGAATCGGAGTAAGATGCGTTGTGCTTTATTAGTTCAGATATGTAGAGATCCAACATACAATTTAAATTATCGATATCTACATCGTAATCAAAGGTTACTTTGTCGAACGAAGTATCAGATAATTGAACGGTTATATCGTCAGCGGGAACATTAAGGCCTAAATTTTGATAAAGAAAGGCACTAACAAATTCCACGTGGTCAGATTCTTTAAACATTTACACTACCTCATGACTAAAAAGGAAGTGCTTCCCACCGGGAAGCAAGTTCCCGGATGGGTTAGATTAATTATAAAAGAGTTCTTCAGAAGGTACATGCATTTCTGGTTTGAACTGTTTTAAGGAGTTGTTTATAGCTTTTCGATATAACCCTGAAGAGTGTGGCTTAAACATTTGATATTCCGTAACGAGCAGAGGAGACGTAAAGCATCCTAAGTTCACTAGTGAAATATTTGATGTTTCTTCACAAACATCTAATTCAGCGTATATCCGCCTCTTCATTACCCTGCCTGCTAAATAGCGACGAACATGATTTATAAACTTGTCCGCATCTGATATAGAATTAACTATATAATCAGATGTGACTATCTGATTAGATACAGTTTCAGGTATAGCTTCGGCTATTATTTTTACGTTCATTTCATAATCAACACTATGGAAGCAAGCAAGAATTTGTGGCTTCGCGCTTTCTAAAATCTTTTCAAGAACAGAAAAAATCAGAGAGAACTCGTTTAAAATTCGCTTTTGTATAAGTCCATGTAGATGTTTTATGAAAGGAGAACCGTGTTCAACAAGGCCTAGTATAAGATCCTTAGAGGCCAAATCTGAGCGGTAATAAACGTATTCTAGATTATCCCGGTTAAATCCTTTGATAAGCAAATCAGGCTGCTCTGAGACCAGTCGTAAATGAGTTGAAGCTATAGAAACTTCAAAACGAAAGTTCGCGAGATTTACAGGGCCTGCTTTTAATGTAGCCGCTTCGGAAAAATAAATGAAAAGAGGATGCAAATCATCGTTACCACAGTAAAGATGGTCTGCGCCCTTAAGATATTTCACCAAATGAGGTAGAAAAGATATTACTGGAATATCAGCCACAAATCGAATATGCCGAAATGGTTTTGAATCCAAATATATATTTTCCACTACAGCGCCAACAAAACCCATTTTAACAAGAATAGATTCAACTAACTTTTGTATCGCATTCATTTAAATACCCTCTTAATAGAGGGATTTCTCCCAAAGGGAGAAATCCCTATGGGAGAAAATAATTTTAATTAATAATTGTAGCGAAGCGCATGTTCTTTTTCACTAAGATGGTTTTCATATTCCGACTTACCAGAACTTAAACACTCTTTGAAAAAGACCTTTGAAAAATTCTTCAAGTCACTTCGGTTGTTAATTTCTTTGTCAGACATCAACTTAGCTGAGTGTGAGGTATCCACAGGCCCCAACCACCATTCATATTTAATATAAACACAATTGGTTTTTGTATGTCCATTTAGAAATCGTTTTGCATTTCTAAGTATTTTTCTACAACCGTTAAGGTCTGAAAGTAAGATATCTGGAGCAATGAGCTCTTCCAGAATATGACCAGGTAAGCCTTTCCTAAAAAGCTCAACATCGTAACTACAATACCAGTCACGATAATTAAAAGCTTTAATAAGTCTTTCAGGTGTATCCAAAGATATCTTATTCAGGATTTTTAATGCAAAGCATACAGCATCTTTTAACAACTCGTGCACCTCAACATTGATAAATGAGAAAAACGAGCTTAATTCTTTCTCTAAGGAATTATACAACTTACCGTAAATATCCTGAGAAAAAAGATACTGCAATCTTTCTTTATTATAAGTGCAATTCGAAATTGAATAGACTTCTCCTCTTTCGATTTTGCACCCTTCCCTTAAAACTATAGGAAACCTCAAATGGTTAACAATGAAAGAATGATTCTTTCTTTGCTTCAAAGCATCTAATTGAAATTTCGTAATTTCCTCCAGATTTGCATCTTCAAAACCTGGAAAGGGAATATCACAGAAACAAGAACTATATGCTTTTGCTGATTCATACATAAACTCCAGTGAAACATCAGCATCAAAAGACATACCAGAGAACATGCCCTGCCCATTGTCTAAAAATGTAATGTTTTTAACCTGTATTTTTTTATGTTGAACAACCAAAAAGGCATTAATGATTTTTTCGATAATTTTCATGTGATCCTCTCTCAATAAAAAAGGGATCACTCCCATATGGGGTGTGATCCCCACATGGATATAATTTAATTAAAAATCTGTAAGACCTAAATCTTTATTTCTACCACAAACTGTAGAAGATATAAGACGTTTTACTCGCTTTCGAGCACTTCGGCCTGACGTATCTTTCAAGTACATCGGTAATGACAATGATGAGATTTGATTACTTCGCTTATGATGGCAGACTATATAGCCCTGCCTCCACCCCGAACGCACAAACTCACGGATGCGGTTAATATATGCCGAAGCTTGAGATTTTGTACTTATCGATTCAGAACACTTTAAGTTCTGTTCGATAGAGTAAAGCTCAGCCGCCATTAATTTCACCTCATACAGGTCATCCCCATAACTTATAGTTTTCAACAGCTCTTCCTTTTCCCGAATGAAAAATACTTGCTGCATTCCAAGGATCAGGTCATAGGCCTCTCGAAAGAGGTCGATAAGCTTATTACGAACATAAATCATAAACTCCTCAAAGTGCTGAAGCCAGAAATAAGCCGCATTACTTATTTGTGAATTGTGAGAACAAACAAGCCCTTTAGCAAGCTCGACCTCTTCCTCCCGAAAAGTAAAGTTACTTTTCTTAAACCGACTTTGTTCAAAAATGCTTTGATGCATTTCTATCCATACAGAAACAAAACCGAGGGATTCAAATTCTTCGTTTAACAAATGTAAACTTTCGAAGATTTTCTGAATTTCGATCCCGATGTCATATGACAGTGGACATTCTTTTATAGAATAAACATAACCGGGTAGGAAGTGAGATAAATGCTCAGTTCGCAAATATAAACTGAATTTAAGTTCTGTCAGTGGTTGTTTCAAAGATAATTTAGATGATTCGCTTATATTTACTGGTTCAACACCATTTCTAATCAAAATAGCTTTTACCAGGTCCGTAGCTAACTTCATACAGCCTCCAGTCGTTATTGAGGCCTCCCTGATGCAGGTTGGCCATCAGGGAAAATATGTAAATCAATTAGCAACCAATCAGACCGTTGCCATTACATTGTCAATGTATCTGACAAGGGATGGGCGGTCGTCCTGTAAGGCAAAACGGCGAAGGTCATCAAGATTATACGCAGGAAGATAATCAGCGTAACCTCGAATACGAAGGTCCTCAACCACAACTTTTATATACTCAAATCGTCCAAGATTTCCTTTTAATGGGGGTTTTCCTGGACTAGACAGCATATCGTCTGCTTGCTCCCATGTGATTTCTTTAGCTTCACCACTATGTAGATCAAGATGGACATATATGAATGACTTATAATCTCCACGGCAACGAAGATAATATTTCGGATAGAAATATTTGTCACAACGCAACAAACACGTTCCTGAAGGACGAACTACGTACAACAGGTTTCTGTCATTTTCTAATATGCCATGTTTCAAAATCGTTATATCTATCTCATTATCATGCAGCAAATAGCATGACGATGGTTCATTGACGATGCGCGATTTTATAACAGCAGCAAATTTATTAAAAACTTCGTTAGTTTGAAAATTCATTAAAATGCTCTCCGATGTAAAACGACGAGCATCACCATAACGGTAATACTCCCGTTATGGGTTTTAATAGTTTATGGAATAACCATGTCATACAACCGACCATAGCCAGTAGTACCGCACATTTATTTAACTGAGCAAGCATCTCAGCCGTGAAAAGACCTTAAAGGCAGGTAATTATCACGAAGGAAAGCGGTTATCTTATCAATACAATTTAAAAAATAATATTGATAAGATAACCCCCCCCGCAAAATGCGGGGGAGTTATCGTTGTTACAGCTGATTAAGACATTCAGGAGCCCAGTGAATCGGGAATCCATCCTGCCCTGTTAACTGGAGAACATCGTTCCAGTCGATACCCTTTTTCCCATCAGGAATATCTTGTGCTGGTTCGAAGACTTCAATTGTCAGCTTTGATGCGGGATATCGTTTAGCCAAAAACTCAACCATGCGGCTTTGAAGTCGCTGAGCAGCTTCGATACCGGCACGAGTGCCTTGTGAGTTAGCAATATCCTTATCCGCCCAGATATAAAAGTTTATATATTTTACATCCGGCGGAGGCAGTAAAAAATCAGGAACAGTAACGTTTTCAAGGCACCATGCGGAGCTGGCTGCCCAGCATGGTGTTGAAGTCGCTTCTACAACAGAAAGCGCATTCTCGATCCCTTCAGCCACTCCCAGTGTCCAGGTCGAACTACCTGAATCATAGTGAGGGTCAAACAACTGAATTGAGCCACCTGTCATATCGGCAGGAGGCTTCATCATCAGCTTTGGATTTTCTACAGGTGCCTTATCACCGTTTTTGTCTACGTATGTTCTATGGATAGTCAGAGGCCGACCTCGGGTGTCACGATAGATTGCAATCATTCCCGGATAGATAATCGATTTCTGCTTATCTTTATCCCAATAGTAGATCCGGTTATTAAAGCCTAAATCCTTTGGTAAGTGACTCAGTAAGCGGGAGATCCCACGATTACGGAGGTACAAAGCAACAGGAGTATTAGGCTTTATTTCACCGGTATAGTGATACATCACATCAAGTTTTCGCATTCGCTTTGCCACTTCCTCTCGGTCAAGAGTTTCTGTGGCACGAACTGCTGATTTATAGCGTCGTTCATTTTCAATGTCGGCGTCAGTTAACGGAGCATGCAGATCCATCCCGAAAAAATCTGAGAGAATCTTTTTGCAAGTCTGCGTTTTACTTAATTCATAATATTTCGCCAGAACATCAATTCCGTCGCAAAACTCATTTACCGGAAAGTCATTATGGATCGCACATCCGGTATAAAGGTCTTTTTGTCGGAAACGAAACTTCGATTTCCCTGCGCCAGTAAACGGGCAAGGAACCTGGCTCGGGGCTTTTGCACAAGCGTCTTTGAAAGCAGGTATTCTTTCGAATATATACTTCCAGCCAGACACTTCAGCAATTCGAGCATGAACGAGTTTAATAAAGTGTTCAGATACTTCCTGTGGTTTACGACGAAGAGCCGGGGATGCATAAGTCATGATGATCTCTCTTATCTGGCATTGTGAGTTTCTCAATGCCTTCTGCGGTGCAGAAGACAGGGAGAAACCCACAACGCAGAATTTAAGAAAGAGGGCCCGGGGGCCCTCAACATTTATGCTTCAGTCGTGAAGCCATTATTCTCAAGACGCTGTATGTAGTTATCTACAAGTAACGCAGCCTGCTGGCTATTACCCTCCGCTATAGTGACTTCGCGGAAGATTCTTTCCTGAGGGCTATCATTGCTTATAACTTCACCAACACGTCCGAAAATACGGACTTTATGCATCGCACCGACTTTTTCATGTTCTACACGGTAAGTTTTTATCTGAGTCATATTTTGCTCCTTATTCCTTCATGGAGCAAAAAGACCCACCGGGGCCTTTTTGCCCCGATTGGGTAGAGTTTATTAAGAAAGTATTTGATGAACTAGCTTACTGACTTCAATAGACAATAAAGAAGTATCATCAACTGTTACGAAAGTGTCCGTTTCAAAACCAATTATTTCATCAGTCTTAATACCAACACCAACGATTTCTATTCCATTACATTTAGCCTTTTCCATAACTTCGACGATAGTAAATTCCGATTTATTCGGATAACCATCAGTTATAAGAAAAATTATTTTCCTATCGAATTGGCTGTCAAGTAACAGATCAACAGCTGCCATTAAAGCAGATCCCGTAGGGGTATAATAACCCTTACATCCAAGAGTGAATTTCGATAGAGATTCCTCAACGCTTTGATCAAACGTTTTGATAATCTCAAATTCACTTTCCTTGAAGGGAAAAACTATATTGGAGACATGCATTTTTGACAAACTTTCAGCGGCCATCGATAAAGCAAGATCTGACTTAATGGCATGAATATATCTTTCATCATTAGCCATTGACGCTGAAATATCACGAACTAATACGAGGCCAACATGCCCTCTATTTTTAGATTCGCTTTGAGCTCTGAAGACATCACGAACTCCCATTTGTGACAGAATTAATCGATTTCCATCGAAGGTAATTCCACGCTCATGAGTTTTGTTTCGGCCACGCATTTTAACCTGCTGTAAAACAGACAAGTCGCTACCGATTGAATGACTCAGAGACAAAGCCTCATTGTAAACATTCAAATCGATAAGGAGATCAGGGATATCCCATTCAGAAGCACCGAATTCGGCTTTCACGTCATCGGATACTTTTGATGCAATACCTTCAATCTCTTTAGCCAAAGCATCGTGATAATCTTCGCTATCCTCATCACTGCTAAGAAAGGCATCCAACAAATCTGCCAGTATCTCCCATTGAGCCGATGAAAAGTTACTTTCATCTTCAACGTTAGTCGAACTGGCTTCATCTGATTCACTCTCGGAAGGGTTAATCGCATCAGTATCGTCTTCAATAATGTTATCACCCGTGGGATTGCCACCGGTGGGTTCATTATTTCCCTCGTTATCTTCAGCAAGTTCTGAAGGCTCAGAACATCCCTCTTGAGCAAGATCAGCGTTATCGGAAGTATCTGCCTGACCTTCACTATCGTCCTCAGAATCATCCTCACGACTATCAGTCGACGTAAGCGATTTATCTTCTGATTCGGTATCGGTATCGGTCTCGGATTCATCATATGCCTCCTGCTCCTCCTGCTCTGTCTGCTGCTGTTGTTCCTTTGCCTCATCCCGCAGTCTCTCTAAAAGAGCCAGGGTCTTACGAGCAAGGGATTCACAGCCCTGAGTATTTTCACAACCAAGAGCATCATGAAAAATTTCCTCAACATCAGAAATTACTGGAGAAAGTATCTTTTGGGCATAGTCAAAAAACGGATCGAGGGTTTCTTTGTGACCTACCTGCTGAAGGACTTTTACTCGCAATGAGTTAAGCAGATACCACTCAATAAATAGGACAGGATTTTCCGGACGAGAAGATATATCAGGAGTCATCCTTCCGGCTTTAACCATCAGTGCGTAAGTGGCTGCAAGCCGCCGCTTTGCATCCGGATAATCGTTACCAACCTTCTCTTCCATCTGTACATCATCGAACAGATTTATAAGCCCGGTAAGACGTTTTGCCCTGCTATAAGCTTTACGTTTCTCAGCGAGGCTCTCAAACTCTGCATTCATTCCGTCATCGAAGCGTGTAAACCCTTCAGATGACATGAGAACACTATTAAAGGCGTCACTGTAAACCTCACTGACGGTATAGCGACCATGACCAGCTTCATGACAGGTAAAACCTTCAATCAGACTGACAAAGTCATCATCGCTATAATCGCCGTTTGGTAAAACACAAACTTTATTGACAGGATCAAAATACGGTCCTTTGGTATTGTCGTCTATTACAACTCTTACATCGCCTAAGCCGCTAATGACTTTTGCTATATTCTGTAAACGCTTAATATGGCGCGGCGATGATTTAAGATCTAATTTCATAGAATACCTCTTTATAAAAAGGGGTACTCACCCAGATGGTGAAGTACCCATCTGGGGTTTTTAATAAAGCAAACAGTTACCAGCCTTTGAGCTCGATATCAAAACCATTTTCAGCATTGTCTTCCTGTTGCGAAACTGATTTCTCAGGTTCAGCTACAGAATCAGTGTTTGAAAACGTGCTGTTTTTTATATCGTTCTCTACGACAGGTTCAACCTGAAACACATTTGTTGAATCTAAAATAGCTTCAATACCTGTGTTCTGTAGCGCGTTCGGTTCTGTTTGTGAGCTTTGATTAAATGATCTGGTAATAGATTCCAACCAGTCAGTAACCTTTTGCTCTCCTGAAATAATACGCTTTAACATTGAAGCATCACTCATGAAATAAAACCACTGCTGTAACACCGCAACGTCGCGAGGTTCAGAAATGGCACCTTTAGGTAAATTATTCATTATGTGTTTTATAGCTTCTGCAAGTACTGCCGCCTCTTTATGTATAAACATGAAGCTAATGATCTTATTTTGCATTTGCTTCAGTCGGTCAATAGTACTTGAGCGCAAATTATTATTTTTACTAATTTTTTCATAAACCCTCATTGCTTCTTCTGCCAGATCTGTTATCAATTGTTCCTGATAGTAGTCCTGGGTTTCATCACCTTCAACGCTAATAGGCGTAAAAGGAATAAAGTGAGCAATATTAAATCTAAAGGATTTTATGAAATCATCTTTAGTTAATTTCAACTGATCAATCAAAGAAGACATTCTTGGGCTTCTATTTTTTTCAGCCTCAATATGCATCTCATAATTGTCTACAACGTTTTGAATACCTGCCTGAAACTCTCGTTCAATCTCTTGGGCCCCTTCCAGAAACTCTTCCATACTGGAAACTGGTAAAATCCACATATTGCTATAGCGGATGCACAAGCGTGAGCAAAGGGTTGATATTCTGCTGGTAATCGTACTTTTGAAGCTAAGGGCTTTTATGTCAATCCAACGTACTTCGCTTTTAGATACGCTTTTTTGATCCGTAATATCATCTCCATCATAAGACAAATCGATTTTATCGGTTCGACGCGATCCTTGACAGCCACTTATTTCAATTTTTGTTATAACTGCACCTTCCAGTAAATCTGGATATGATTTTGCAAAATTCTCAGAGATTTGTTTTGCAGATACTTTGTTAAGCATTGAAGTATTTAAAGTCATGGGTTTCTCCAAAAAAAAGGGGAAACCCTCCCCAACGGGAAAGATTTCCCGATAGGGTTGATATTAAAGCTTCTCTGGTGCAATTAAAAGAATACCGGGAAACTCAGCGGCAACATCATCATTGCCCATTGCTCCCTGATACATATAACCTTTTAATTCCATTTCTTTAATTAGACCTTCCATATTTATTTTACCATCATGATAAAACAATAAAGAATAGTCGTTATTCAGTTGCATAAGTCCAGTAAAATTAGTTCCTTTTTTTGCTATAGCAATGGTAGCAGCACCATCCGTACTTAAAAACGCACTAAATTCAAGATGGGATAACTCTGAGATACAAATATCAGAGGTTTCATAACAAATCCCATCTAACTCGACTTTTTTGCTGTGAAATACTCCAGCGATTTATCCTTGTCTTCGCCAAGAGAAAGATCTATAGCTTGAAGAACAAGATCGACCACATGTAAAGGTAAAGCAGAAGCAAAAGCTATTTTGAAAGTGTCAAGAAGACTAAAGGTTTTTAACGTCATCGACGTGCCAACCCAAGCTACTAATTGACGAATATCCATCACACTGTCTTCTGTACCAGAGTCATTTACTGCAATCGCTACTCTTACGAACTTCTCAATGACCTGAAAAGGCAAAGAGCTATATCGTTTAGTAAGCACATTGGTTAAAGCAACTTTGTCGGGCTTCTCCATTTCAACTATCAAGAACCGCTTTATAAAAGCTGCATCTTGACGTTGAGAAGAAACGAACCGGCGAGCGCCTCCACTCATGTTTGTGTTTGCAGTACCAATAAATCGCGTGTAGCCATTAGCAGTTATAACCTCACCACCATTAGCACTGAGTGACCAGGGCTTACGTTCAATGGGCATGTGAAGTTTTGCTGCCGTATCAGGATCGATTTTGTCCACTTCATCCAGAAGAATGAGGTGACCATTACGAAATCCCGTTACCAAATCGCTGTGTACAAAACCTGTATTACCACCATTAAGACTGCGCTCACCTTCAAGCTCATCAACTCGAATATTGCTGTTGATCTGCTTAATTGTCAGCGGCCAATTCATCATGTGGCTAATGTACATTACCATTTCAGTCTTGCCAGAACCGGACTCACCTTTAAGACACACACTTAAATCTATATCCGGACTGATAAGCAGTTTAACCACTTGTTCAAGTATTCGGGGATTTGGTATGTAGTCTTTGTTCAGCGGAGCTCGATACGAGGTTTTAGTTTTGAAAACAGGCACAGCCATCTTTGGATCCATTTCTGGAATACCAAAAAGGTCCTTTGCTAGAACTAAAAGATACTCACCTTTATCCACATAATGTTTTAACTTTATAACATCCGGGGAAAGAAGAGCTTCTAATTTTTCATAAGCATCAGAAGATGTTTCATTTAACTTCATAGCGGCATTAGACATTTTTAACTCCGGTAAAATGCAAACACCGCCCTCTGGCAGATGTTTGCCAGTGGCATTTTATTTGAGATTCATTTGGCAAATAGTTGCCATCAGTTTCCTGATTTGAGGCACATTATAACCAAGATGATTTCCCACTATTTCAAAAGCTTCAGACATGATCCATTCAAAATGATTTTCGAATATTGGATTTATTTCTAACTTGCCAAAAGCGTTTCGTTTAGTTAACAGATCACATGAAACAAGCTCGTCAAACAACTCTAATGTGGATTTAAAAGCTTTTATGTAAACATCCATAATTTCCCTGTCAGTCCATTTAACAGCCAGTTTTTTTTCTGACATTAAATAATCCTGATCAAAGAAGATGTCCCAGCCCATATCGTCATTGCAATCATGCAAAATGATTTCATCATCATTCCTGCATTCAGCTAATTTCGTGTTTTCACTAATCGAACGATGCGAATGATAATAGAGCCATGATTTTAATTCCGCTCTAAATTCACATGCATCAAGTCCATGAGATAAACAAGTGTATTCAAATGATTTTGACATATACCACCGTGTTTCAGCTTCTAAAAGTGGATTCACTGTGATATTACCATTGTCATCTTTGAAGAATAACTTTCTCCTCAACACTAGTTCTTTAATGATTTCCAAAGACTCTTCCATAGCGGATAGAAAAACAACATACACATCCTCAGGGGTCCATTCTATTACCAGACCACCCAAATCTGGGTTATATTCTTCAACCGAATATAGATAATCTGTTTCTGCTGCAAAATTAATTGTATGCAAAATCTGATTTTTAAGTAATTTGGATTTTTCATAAAGGTGATTTTCACGCCTTTCAGAATCATAATTTATCTCAGAAATGTTACTTTCATCTGATTTAAAGTTTAATCCGGACGTGTATGCATCATTTAAATGCTCTTTGGGTGAATCAACTATTTGCGTTATTTCATCTTCATCTATATCGAATATAGAAAAAAAACTAAGTTGATTACTACTTATTGCAGTAGCCCTAAATTTTTGTTTCATGGGGACTCCAAAAGGAGAAATCCCATGAAGGGATTTCTCCCCTTTAGGGTGGGTTTAATGTCAGATCTGATTAAAGCTACTTTGTCCAAAACCTTTTAGAGGTTTAGGTATGTGAGCCAACTTACTTGTTGCTACCACTCTCATGTAGTCAAGAGGATGTTCTCTCCCTTCAATCATAATAGTATCGACAACAATATAACCGGAGACCATCAACTCATCACCCTGATTTATACCAGTGAAACAGGTTGAATACATTTCAGGCGACACCTTGATTTGAACTGAAAATTCTCTCTCAGTGATTTCACCATCAACTTCTGTCTTCATCCTATTTTTGAGCTTTATTAACAAACCTATACTCTGGTCAGTCATTTTTTTCTCCACAGCACTGATAACTATCCCGGACACTTTTACTTCATTGATATATTCAAGATATGACATTTTCCGCTCCTCGATTTGT
The DNA here is from genome assembly GCF_049236805.1 of Enterobacter cloacae complex sp. XAL002. Lineage (NCBI taxonomy): Bacteria > Pseudomonadati > Pseudomonadota > Gammaproteobacteria > Enterobacterales > Enterobacteriaceae > Enterobacter > Enterobacter cloacae complex sp. XAL002. The sequence continues at coordinate 17,756 of NZ_JBMKJN010000019.1, read as the reverse complement.
TCAAAGAGAAGCCCCGTTAGGGTTCCCCCTTAACAGGATTAAATAAATTTATTAGTTACATACATGAACGTGCAGACTACCAAACAGGCAATTCCGGCAATATGTAACCAATTTCTTGTTGGTTTAGTTGGTGCAATCGCTAAAGAGTTCTCCAACTTCTCTGTTACAAGACGTCGATTCTCTGCTTTAGCCGCATCATCTAAATATTGAGTTTCACGCTTAGCGAGAGTCTCAATTTTCGATTTTATTGCATGGTCCCATCCTTTAGTTTCAAAAACGCTTAACTCACTAAAGGTGTGCGTCATGAGATCTTCTGGGAAACCCAGTTTTTTCATTAACGGACGAATGGTATCATACATTTTTTCTACATTTTCGTAGTGGGCCTTTACTGCGACATCAAAACGCTTACGTAAAGTTAATTTTTCACGTTTGCAAATGATGTCCGAAACCCAATTTATTAACTGCTCATTTTTGAGTTCACTGGCTTTTTCAAGTGAGTAATCCAGATTATCCACGTCAAGAAATGAATTTAATCCGTATTTTTCAAACTCCTCAACAAGATATTTATCCAGTTCAGTTAAGCTTTTAAAAAGTGGTACATCTGGGGAAGCTTTAAGAAGCTTATAAGCTCCTTCGAAATCAATTTTCTTGACCACGAGCTCCACAACATCCACATGATAATAGCTTGAATAAGCAGAAAGCTTTTCGGCCAACAAAGACACAGGCTTAAGAGACTTAAGTTCAATGATATTTGGGCCGTCCTCATTCAAAATAACAATCAGTTCATTATCACGTTCTGTATATTTCATCAGAACTTCTAAGAGCTGTTTGTTTAGCGCCTTATCCATCTCTGGAATAATTTCACTAAAGGTTTGATGAAGGGCTTTACTGCGAGCTTTATTTTTAGACATTTGGGGTCACCTATATATAGTAAGAAGGAAGAAACAAATTTTTGTTTCAACACGAAGGCAAAGCCTGTCATTCATCTCCCGTAAGCTATGAACCGCCTGATTTATACTATCTGGCATTAGAAGTACGCAACAAAAATAGCCCCAGGAGGAGCTAAATTAGTTACGGTTTGGTAAATTCAGATTGCCTTTTGCAGGCATGGGAAGTGCACCAGCGACAAAGGTGACATTTTGCCGGTGGTGTCTTACAGCTTGTTTAAGCTGGCCGCTTTTCACGGCTAAATCAACGCTTAACGCGAAAGTAACTTTAAGCAAAGTTACTCAAATTTGGGAGCTGATATTTAAGCTCATTGTTTTTATACTATAGCTTTAAGCATAAGTAAATGCCCATATCGAATTATTCTGTATAAAGTGGAGAAATTCGAATATTAGCTGCTTCTTTTATCTTTTCTTCACTGCATTCTCTTAAAAAGAAAGAAGGATCACCATACCACATTACAAAAAGTTGCTTTTCTGCACGCGTAAATCCAACATAAAGCAAACGTCTTTCTTCTTCTATTGCCTCCTCCCCAACTGATCTTTTACTTGGTATCTGATCCGCATTACAACTCATTATTATTACTTTATTCCACTCAAGACCCTTTGAACCATGCAAGGTTGATAGGACTACTTTCTCTGGGCTGTATTCCTCGTCCTTCTTCCTAGGGCCTAATGACATTGCAGCAGCACGATTTATCATATTCATCCAACCAGTCTTTTCTGCCCACTGTTTACAAGTGTCTAAAGCAATTTTTGTTAAGGTTGCTGTACCTTTATTACTCCTCATCTTGATTGACGACGATTCCATCCATTTCGTAAGGTTGGCGAAACGTTTTGCTATCTCAACTTTATCAGAACTTTCCTGGGTAAAGCGCACGAAGTTTGAATGTAATGTTTTTGTTTCGAGAGAACTGTCCTCCGGGATGGCAAGGTCGCCAAAAGTAACTTTTCTTCCTCTCATACTCAATGCCACTTCATCCAAAACTGATTCCTGTTCTCCAAACAATGCCAATACTCTCTTCATTAAGCGAGGATCATTTGATTGTCGGAAAAAGGCCATAAGGCTTAACACATCGCTTGTTTCTTTTTCATCCCAGAATGATTTACCTCCGTAACGAATTACTGGCTGTTCGATCAAACTTTCTAGCTCATCCAAGTGAGCATTATTGCGGCTTAGAATTGCCCATCCATGTGGATCCTGATTTATAAGGCTTAAAATACCCTGTATCTGTTCCTCCATATCTACATATGAACGAAAAGTGACCTTTCCCCCTCCCTTTTTTGCCGAGCGTAACTCTTTGGCATAACGGTAAACATTCTTTCCTATCAGTGCTCCGGCCACCTCTAAAATTTCAGGTTCACACCTAAAGCATGTGTTTAAGTAAAATATGTTAGGTCTGAAGTGTTTTTCAAACTGTTGAAATATTTTGACTCCTCCTGAGGATCTGAAGGAGTAGATGGCCTGATCATCGTCTCCAACTATACTCGTATAGACTCCAGCTCTTGTATGCAATGCTATCCATGAGAATTGTATAGAGTCAGTATCCTGAACTTCGTCTACTATCAAATGTGTCAAATCTAACGTGCGCATTTTTCCCGAATGCATTTGACCGACAACAAATTTTGAAAGAGCATTGAGGTCCGCCACATGGTCTTTCTGGCATAACGCCTGATAGGTATTAAACAAATGGATCTGTTGTCTGTTATGCCGAACTGAAATCACATCCGTATCCATTTCTCTGCCGATAGCATCAATAACGAATTCAGCTTCAGCAAACTTCATCGTTACACCGGATTCTTTCAAAGCCCGGTGAATGACAGATCTCTGTGCTGGCCCTATCAACATCTTTCCCGGCCAGCGAATCATGTCCAGTTGCTTCTTAACGAGTCCGTGAAAAGTATCCACCAGCACCCGGTCAAGATCCTTCTTGCTCAATCGCTTTTGTAACTTTGCTGCAAGTGCGTTTGTTGCAGCGCGAGTAAAGGTCACCATCCCGATTCTTGCATATGGATACTTTTTGAGAATCGATATAACCGCTTCTATCATGGTGAACGATTTGCCTGATCCAGGCGCTGCTATCACCATATTGTTTGCGCTAGCATTCTCGATAACAGGTCTTTGCTCTTCTGTTGGCTTACCCATTTCAACCTCATTACTTCGTTTTAATAATTATACATTTTTATAAAAGCGCTTTTCTTGTGTACTGCTGGTTCTACTGGAAATCACTTTTTTTCCTTTTTTATGCAATCAGGTTGTTTGTGAAACGCGTGACTATGGAATAATGGTTCCATCTCCAAAAGACATTACAAAAAGGGCTTTAAATGAAACTTTTACGTTTAGTATCTCTGGTCTCTTCTGTCGTCATTGGTTTTTCCCTATCGGGTTGTGCCGGTGACACCGGCACTACGCCAGGCACCGCTCTGAATGCGTACAGTCACGGCCAGTACTGGCATGCTAATGCAAATGATTCTGTCGCCAAGAATGCCTATTCGTTTGCTGGTTTCGACGTTAATTTTAAGGAGCAAGAGGTTACTCCTGGAGGGGATGCCGACAACTTTCTTTCTAAGTATCTCATCAATAGTTCGATGGGCTACGTAACAGGCGGTCTAAAAGGTTTTGGGATCATGAGCCTCAGCTCTTTGTACAGTTCTTCTGACGCCGAATACATCCAGGTCAATCAATACCTAGTGTTCGTCCCCAATCCAAAAAAATTGCCTTACAATGATGAAAGTTTGGTACGTGAGGGAGCTAAGTATGTTTTTGAGCATACAAAAGCAACTCAGGCCTCATTTGGATACAACCCTGAAAAACAGAAAGCAGCTCTGGCCACATGTAAAATTGATATGGCAGTCGTCAATAAATGGAGTACCTGTGATCTGCCCTCTAAGCCTGATGCTGATGTTTTCCCTACAGATTCAATGTACAGCTTTCAGGCGATTCGCCCCGCAACAGGAACCGAAATTCCTGAGCTAAACCTTCCCGCTGGTGATTACGCTGTAATTCGTTATGTGTTCATCCCATTTAAAGGAAACGAAACAAGCGCTGATTTTTCGGGTATCATTTTCCGTTCTGATAGCCCAAATACAACAACTCCAGGGGGTGTTGCAGCCTCCATCAACGGAAAAGATTATTACCTCTTTACCGGTGAATACGGTAAAAAAGGCTTCCCAGAAAAAACATTGAAAGCCAAGTAATTAAAAAAGGGGCCTAACGGCCCCTTCTTCAATATTTCGGCAACTGCTTGCCCGTAACCGGATCCAGCGTAGTTGAACCTACCTCACATATGGCCGGTCGAGGTAAATAGCTACAATCTACATTTTCCTCTTTTATAGCCTGAGCATTTTCTTGTCTGGCCTTTATCATATTTTCTTCACCGCCCATTGCTTCCTTGGTACGTTCTGATGGAAGTTGATAGTTCTCATTCTGGAATGGTAAGTTTTCCACAATTGATTCTTCGGAGAATTTTGAATATTGATCAGGAACTTCTCCTACCTGAACTGCATCATTAATCCACTCCGTCAGATCAATTTTATCGAAATCCAGTTGCTGTATTTGCTTTATTGATAGCCCCACGCAATTAGAGGCGACAGGGTCTATTCCTAATTGCGGATAAGCTTGTTGCATAATAACGCGTGACAACATGGAATTATAACAGCACATGTCTGTTGCTTTTTTAACGCATTTCTTTGTGAAACCAACATTCAGATATTTGACGCATCGTTCCGTATCTAATGTAAAACAGGATTTTTGATTCTTATGAATAGAAGCTTCCATCTCTTTCTGGTCGCATGCTACCAACATTTCTAAAAGCATTTTAGTGACCTGATAGGCTGTATAAATCCAACCGATCACGTTTAATGCAAGCATAAAGTTTTGAACCGCAGCCGAGAAGACAACCTCTCCTCCGGTAGTAGCAACGTTCTTAAAGACAAAGTCACGAACTGTATCTGGTAGCAATTCGTAGGCTTTCTTCATTGCCATCTGCTTAAGCTGACCTATACCGAAGCTGGACATTGTTTCCTGTGCCAACTGGCCAGCACCTCCTGCCCCTCCAGAAGTTGCGGAAGACCCAACTGCCCTGCTTAGATTACCAGCGACGTTTTCATATACGCTCGTTAAGGAGCTCGTGACGTTGTTCCACATTTGCCCTACTGTTTTACCAGCTGATGCAGTCCACTCTCCGACCGCATTAGACATAGAAGCCCATGTACCTGTATCACCGCCGGTCCATTTTATTAGCTGAGCATTAACTCTGGTCCAGTTTGTGTTTCTGATCATAGATCCGGCAAGCATGATACCTTCAAGTGCTCCTGCGGTTCCCTGTGGTGCTTCGCAGCAGTCCGTCTTTGCCAGGCCATTTACAAAGCCTACTGAACGACCACACCATTCAGGTTTTCCTTCAAAGACGGAACATGAATTGGCATCGTTAGGGTCTTCGCATTTGGCTTCGCCCTGCATGTACTGAACCATGTTTGAATAAGCCGCAACTTTTCCAAAATCGTTGTTCTCTTCCTTTGGCCCAGTTTCGCATGTTCCACCTGAACATGGGATCATGCCAACACAGGCATTTGTAGAAGATTCAACCTCCCGAACTACATCCTTCCCTCTGTCACAGGTGTATTTCTGTTCATACATGTAGCAACTGTTAGTGCCCTCATCGAACCAACCCTCTGCACATGTTTGTTTATCGAGTACACATGCTGCATCATTTTTATAAGCACTACATGCATCAGGCATACTCTTTATTTCTTCATAGTTGTAACAGAGGTCCTTTCCATTAGCGTCTTTCATAATTTTTCCACTAGCGTCATAAGAGCAAATTTTGTCTTTGGCCAATGGATCACAAAAGTAGCCTTCAAGGTTTGTCTTCCAGGTAAGAAATCCTTTATCACCTTCATACAGAGGCTTTGCCAATGAAAGCACGCTTTCCGGAAGCCGTTTTGTGCCAACATCCATATCTTTAAACCGATCGAAACGGCAGAATGTATTCGGAGCTTGTACAGCATCGTAACAACCAGCTGGTTCCTGGACGTGCTTATCTTCGAGCTTCATATTTTCAAAAGTCAGCTCAACCTCAAAATACCCTTCACCCTTCCCACCAACCCATACTCTGGATGCCATTGTCACTTCTCGATCAGGCTCCTCATACACCGATTTTCTGACCTTATCAGTCACATCGTAAACCTTGTCGAGTTTCCACGATTTTTTTAACTCCCAAGATCCCTTAGGAGCCGGATAGTCACTTTCTCGATATGCACCATCTATGTGAGCAAAAATCTGCGTGCCATCAAGTGTTACCCGCATGTGGTCATCCCACTCCGCGTTAACAATCTTTGCTGAGGCCAATTTTGCATCCGGATGGAATTTTAATGTCAGTTCGTTATCATATACCCCGTCACTCCAGTAGTTGTCATCACGGCGACCAAACCATATACGCACACAATTATCGCCGCACATCGACATGTCTCCGTTTCCGCCTGAAATGTAAACAGGGACTGAAAAATCACGGGTTATCGTGCAGCTGCTGAAGTTATCTTGCTTAGGCGAGTTACAGTAGAACTCTTTGTAATCAGGATAGTGTGTGGTTACTGTTTTTTTAGAGGTCTCAACATTACAGTTCTGAAGCCAGTTTCCAGTACCAGCAACAGCATTTGTTATCTCATTTCTCCCCGCAGTAAACATGGGATCGTTAGGCTTTATAGATGATGCCGGGTTGTCCTTGTTAGCATTTACGAGGGTGCGGTAGGCAACGCCATCATAACTTTGAGCATCAAATAACTGGCTTTTCCGATTCTTTATATCGTTTACAAAGCCATCCTCATCCCCATAACGATCTGCGGCATTGAACTTAATATCGCTGTGCTTTTGCTCTGAGCTGAAAATCTCTCCGGTATTTGTTTTGGTTCCAGGAGTAGTATTGGGATTACTGCTTATACCAATGTTGCCATTAGCATCCCGAGAGAGCAGCTTTGCCCCTTCCTTGGTATAGTTTGAATTGATTGTCCCTCCAGACATACTCGGCAGTTGTACGGCGCTACCAATGGACTTTCCATCGGATGCGGCATTTTTCATGACACTTTCATTTGAGTTCCCTGCCCCATACTTTCCGAGATTAAGATTAGCGGATTCGGCTTTACCCACGTATTTCTCGGTGATCTTCCCACTGACATTCTCGCCTGAATCCGCATTCTTGTACTTCTCAACAATGTCCTGAGCACTGGTTGTCGCATTGCGATTTGCGTTAGGATTAGCAAGATTAAAGTTACTTTCGAGCTGGTCAAATATAGCGTCTGCCGCATAAATACGAGGAGTCATTACCATATTTATGAGAGAGATATAAAAAGCCCAACTCATAGTATTGGCAATCATTGATGCAATAATAGTTGAAGCTATCGTTTTTCTAAGTTTCATTATTTTTACCCTTAGAAATCAAGCGCCTGGTATATATCTGACGCAACAGTCATTGTAACGCCACAACATATAGACATAATTATCATTGCCTATTTTTTTGCGCCCACCTTTAAGGGTTGACCAGTCATGTACCGAATCACCAAGACGATGACAGCAATCCGGCCCTTTCGCCTCAGGAGTTGGGAAAAGCATTGAAAGCCGATACTGGGAACGAGGTGTAAAGTATTCCCACGTTTTCTCACACATTGCGTCTGCTCCCATCGTTCGCATCAGCATTCCCTGGCGATGTAGTTTAGTCAGAAGACGCTGGGTTATCAGTGAACTCGTCCTTACAGCGTCATCATTTGCGTAAATGTGGCCGGTTAATGGATAAAGGTTGCCATCGCATCCGGCACAAAAGTATGCAGCGAGATTATCCTTTCCTGCTGTTACTGCTACACAGTCAGCAGCGCACACCATTGAGGCAATTGGGTTTGCAAAAACTACTGCCTCTGGATTCAGGACGAGTGTAAGCAGATCACTTTCCCACATAGGGTCCACTTCGCTTATATAGGTCAGGCTGGCATCTATATAGGGTTCAGCAGTGCACTCGCCAATAATCAGTAATTTGAGCATTGTCATGATTGGGAACTCCCAAAGATGAACATCGTAAAATCCGGCTTCAGTTGCTGTCATTGGCTGATTTGTGTTGCTTTTACCAATATCAAACTGCGATTTTTGAAGCATCGTGCCTTCAAGAAAGGGGCTGCACCAGGGGCTCTTTACAACTTCTACAATCTTCACCGGCTGAAAGAAGCTCAATTGCCAACCTATTTCCGGTACGCCGTTCTGATCTGTGCAGTAGCAACCCGGACGTGAAGGAGCAGCGCCTTCTGGAGCTGCCCCTATGCCCATTATCCTCATGGGAAAAATGCAGCTCCAACAGATATTCTTAATCAAGCCCTGCCACACTCCAGCTGACTGACACATAGCCCCAGGGACTCCAGCATCTGCTGCCATAGCCATACCCGGTATAGAAAGCGAAAGCATAACTGCTACAATGAACTCTAAAAGTAACTTTTTGAATTTTTTCACCATCATGCTCACTTGGATGTAATAAATGTTGCAACACTTTCGATATAGTCGACGGCTTTGGTAAAATAACTTCTCATCTGGTCCGGATAATTTAGCGTCAGCCATGTTGCAAAGAGAGCGCCTATAATAAATCCGAGTTTCATCTTATTTTTCCTCTGAAAGATTTGGGGCTCCGATACCACGGACTTCTGCCTCGCTAAACAGGGTGATCCGGAATTTATCTTGGTCAGTAGTTATAAGCGCAGGTGTGTTTTTAATCTGAAAGCGTGAGATGATCTGTTCGTTAACTTTAAACACCTTACCGTTAAATTTTTCACGTAAATCATTTAGGTGATCCCATCCATTATCTTTTTGGATACGGGTAAACATTGGCATTACTTTTCCACTACCCAGACGTTGTCGATACTGCTGCTCAGCCCATACCAGCTGGCCCGGATTGAGTGGATCGAAAATTATCATCGTCAGGTTTTGAGGAAATCTCGAAAGTGGATTAATCAACTCACCGGCGGAAGCTATTACACGGCCCTGCTTATCTTTTACGTCCTGAGTGACCCTCACTGTAGGGTCAATTAAAAATTCTTTGTGTTCCTGGGCAGGAGGGAGGTCGACCATCCATTGATTTTTCCATGTGTCAGAAACGGCCCTTTTTTTTGCACCTTCCCAGTCATATTTTTGTGCACGTTCTTCCAGTTCTTTAATGATGCTCTTTTCTTCAACGGGATAAGTGGTACCAGCAACCGGGAAAATATCCTGATCGGGTTTTTTAGCAAGTTCTCGCTGAAAAAACTCAACGTTGAAGGAGCCTACCATTTTTGCAAAACGAGCTTGCTCCCTAGAAATAATTGTCGGTACTTGAGTTACTTGATACTGACTGAAGCTATCAGGATCAATTGTAATCAAAGGAGATTCAAATTTTCCTTTGACAATCATTTGGTTTATTGCTGCCTGTGTCTCTGGTAGCCGAGTAGTTCCTTTCTTTAGACCATTGAAAACTACACGAGCTTTATGCTCTGAGGCCGTACGTAGAAGGTCTTCCAGTACATAATCCGGCAAGCTAAATGAAGCAAAGATCGTTATTCCATTTTCAGTTGATAGTGCTTCTTCACGTGTGCTATCCATTTTTCTTTCGAAGTCAGCAGCTGTGATGCCCGAGGAACCAAACAATTTTTCGATATTTTTAGATTGTCCTCGCATGACTTCCGGCTTATTTTCCACAGCTTTCAGAGCCGCTTCATTAAGGCTGGCGTTTTCTTGAATTTCATCACGTCTTCTAATTATATCGTTGACAGCTTCAGAGTTATTACTTTGGGCCCTGATAGCCTGGGTATGGTCTATAACTGCTTGAACACTATCCGCATTCATACCGGGGACGTAACCACGGTTTATTTGCTTGCTCAGGTCCTGGTTTTTTTGGAGTGCTTCAGCTTGCGCTATGTACTTCTGCACATCTGGTGATTTTAGCGTAGCATCAAGGCTAAGAGCCCCATCTGGCTGCTGTGCACCTTTAGCCTGTGCCCCAAGCCCTTTTGCTTGCTGAGCGATTAGGTCAGCATCATGTTGATACTCAGTGCTTGCATTTGTATTACTTAAAACTGCACATAACGCAAGTCCAGGAAGTATTGGTAAATATTTTTTATTTACATTAAAAGATCGCATATGTTTTCCCAATTACTGAATTCAGCTTTACTGTTCCCCAAAAACGGGAATCCCATGAGTGATCGGTTTGCCCAATTAGGAAAACTTCGCCTTCAGGAATTATCAATTCTTTTTCAATCAAAATGGACGGAATATTGTATTTCTTCGAAATACGACGTGCATTAGCTTCAAAAAATTTGTCCCCGTTATAAACCCCATCCATTGTTACTTTAAGTTTGTCACCGCCCACACCGGCAACAATTTTTATGACTCGTTCATTTTCTGGGATAAAACGTACCGATTTCGGCATGTTAAATGCTATGAGTTCACCAGTTTTAATACTTTTATCCGAATGATCAATCATATAAAAATCAGCAGGCAGGCACCCATTCAATAAACCGTATCCAAATGTATAACGGGTGAAAAAGACACACATAACGAGAATCAGCAATAAAATATTAAGGGGGACATACCAATCCAGTATAAGCAGCCCTCTCTTTTTAGGTATGTAGTCGCTCATATTTTTCTCACTGGCACTGAAGAATATTTTTACTAGGCAGATGCACCTCTATCCAAGTAATTATTATCCATGTTTTTCAACGCTCGGAAGTCTGCAAACCAACCTAATATTCACCTATAAGAATGTTAATTCCTCAGCATGTATACGCAGCTTTGTTAGCGGCCATGAAAGATGCCTTTGGAGCAAAGTTACTTTCCGACATTAATTTTTCAAAGGTCCAATTATTGGGTATAAAAAAGCCGGGACATAATGTCCCGGCTTTATATTTAAAAATTAACTACTCACTGCTTGGTATTGATACAGTGTTTTCAGACTTACTTGCCTCTTCAGCCGGTCCGAAAACTGTCACGTGCTGTGTTGCAAAGTCTCCACTATCATCATAAGCAATTACTTTTATGTCCTGCTTACCACGGTTAAGGTTTTTAGAAAGTGTAGCCGTACTACCGAAAACGTTCCTTAATTCGCCGTTGATGAACCATTCATATCTAACCATTTTTCCATCAGTATCATCACATTTATTGGTAAAGCTCCAGCTTAGGTTGGTTTCCGTGTAGCTCAATGTACAATTAGGCACTGCGTTTTTAACGACATCAAACTCAACAGATGCTGAACCTCTCTGTCCAAGTTTACTAACAACATCAATTGTAATCTCGTATTTCTTTTCTTTTAAACCCGAGATCAGTTGAGCCCAATAATTTTTGCCGCTGGGTATTACTTCACCGTTCACCTTGTATGTGACCGTATCTATCGAGTCCGCCGAATGAGATAGCTTGATGTTTGACCTTAAGGTTACATCGAGTGGAGCTCTCATATATTTGTTAGAGAACTTGGGTGTCATCTCAACGTTCATTGGCGTTTGTTCATCGACAACAAAGGTATTTTCGATACGCTGTTCATTGTTTCGGTTATCTTTGAAAACAACCATCAATGTATATTTGCCAGGATTTTCAATTGTAAATTCTTTGGTGTCACCTTCATCTTTAGTGATTACCAGATTCTCTTTGTCGTAGATCCATTCACGGGAATAAGTAACACCAGGATAGTCTCCATCCTTAATACCGCTCAACGCAACGCGTAGGGTGGTCGGTGCCATGTCGTATTTAAGTTTGGAGCTTATTTTCATCTCGGGAAATTTATAAACCCACGATTTGACAGAAACTCTACGGGTAGAAACCGTATTCTCCTTATTGTCCGCTAACCATGCACTGTATTCAAAAGCAGCATATCCCTGTTTATCCAACATTTGCTCAGTAAGGGTAACAGACAGTGAAGAGCCCTTAAATGTCTGGCCATCCGGTGTTTTCCATTCTTCAACTACGTTATTACCATTCTGGTACTTACTGTTAGGGTTCGTGAACTTACCTTCCAAAGTAACTTTTTGACCAACCTCTACCTTTGAAACCCCCGTTACCGAGACAGAAAGGCGCTTGGGTTTTGCGGCTGCCAACCGAGCAGACGTTTCCTTCCATGAAGACTCCTCTGCCAGTTCATCGGAATCAAGGTAACGCATCCGGGCATAAATCGTAGACGGTAGGGTATCAGCTGAAGCCACAGTGTAAGTTGTATCTCCCTGCACCCAGTTGACTTTATCCTCTGACCAGAGAACCTCAGCGGTGCCTGCTGGTATAGGTTCATCGTTATCAAGCAGGGTTACAGGTATATCTGAGCCCTGAAGAATGTCTGTAACATCTATACTGAGCTTAGGCTGCTTGTAGGTAACTACCGTTAAGGCATCTGTGTAGGAAATCTTGGATGTGAATTTATTAGTCATTTTTGCCCTATAAAGCCACTTTCCTACTTCTGTCTTTTTGATACTTACACTTCTCTTTCCGGTCATGTCGGAAAGCATGGTCCAGGTTTGACCATTATCAGAGGACTGCTGCCATTCGGTGGGGGCGAGTGCATCAGAGTTAGCCGTACTGGCAGATTTGAAGCTTACCAGAGTACTAAGTGGGATCCTTCCGATAATAAGGCTTTTCGACAGGTTACCCTCCAGTTCCTCACCTTTATAGATTCGAATGCCTACAGCACTGGTCTCACGTTTCATTTCAAAATCAGAGAATGGCGATCTGACCTTAGCCACACCAACCAGACGCATATTACCCAGATCCATATTTTCAATTTTAATCTTGGTTTCGACAATGCCCGCATCATTGACCGGCAATGCTTCAGTCAGCGCAGTTCTTTCGTATGTAGTTTTATAACGGCCTGTTTCTGGATCTTTGCCGTATACACTTTTTTGAGAGTATATCGTGACGTCCCATTCTCCCATTGTTTTACGGTCAAATGCACTTTTACGTGTGGAGTTGTTATAACGCCCCACTGTTACCTTTAAGGGCACTTCAAGAGATGTGGCTGTTTTTTTGTCATCCACTTCCATCGATGCTCGAATATTGAAATCAGGCACCGTATATACGTTGAGGGTGTCTGTAGTTCTTAATTCTGGATCCTTTGAGTATTCTACAGCTATGTCAAAGACGTTCTTTGTCCACAATGGTGCAGCAGCAACCTTGACCCTTTGTACAAAGGTCGTTGCATCGTTGTTTGAGGAACGATTTTTAAATGACGTTTTGACAGCCTCAGAGCCGTTTTGAGAGACGATCATCGTAACGTCAGCTGGTACCACCTTCGCTAATATTCGAGCGGCCTCCCCCCCGGTCGTATAAGCCAGAGCAGTGTTCGGATTGATGCCTGCTATGACTTTATTCTTTTTGTAAGAGATGATCGGGTTGTATGGTAATTGTGTGGTCAGAGTACGGCGATTCCTTGCGGAAACCGCTTTAGAGCCCTTCCCGTTAATCATATAGACTTGATAGTCGAGCAGATTCTCACCTGTTTTATTAAAGAATCCAGTTAGACCCGGGGTACGTCCTTTAAAATAGAACTCCAACCCATCAGGGACATTGTTCCACTGAGGGTAGCATGCTGTAACATCTGATTTTTCCCCATACCAGGCGAGGTAAGCATTCGCATTTTCCTCTGTGGTAAACAGAGTGCATTTATCACCAGCTGTTTGACTAAGCAGGTCCGTATACTGACGTACGCGCGAGTAAAGAGTTACGTTTTTTTCCAGATTCTTAAGAGTGAATCCAGTAGGTTGATAAGTGAACACGGTACTGAAATTTACGTTTTTTCCATAAAGGTTTTCAGCCACCACAGTAATCTCGTGATCCGAATTAACTGCTAAATCGTCTCCAACCGGCAGGTAGTAAATACCTTTATAATTTGTAGGTGTTAACGAAACTACTTTGTTGTCTATTGTTACTGATTTTATGTCAGCAACCCCAGCCTGCCCCTGGAAAGCTGCAACGATAATCTCGTTCAGGAAGTATACGGGTGCTCGTTTAGTTAATACCTGCCCATCTTTGAGAACCATAAGCGTTGGGTTATCAGACAGCATCAGTTTGCTTTCAGGCTCAGTGTACGTAGAAGAGTTTTTGCTCGTATTTTCTACTGTAAAAGTCGCTGCGTAGGACCCGTTTATAAGATCCGTTAAGTCAAAGATATAGAGGTACTCATCACCGACTTTTTGAGGTCCACTTACCGGCTGTAAAGTTCTACGTAAAGGGGTTGCCCAGGACTGTTTGAAATCAATCTCAGTGCCATCATCTAAAGTCACTTTAGTCGTCGGCTTAAACACGCCATCCGGAGTCATAGTGAGCGACATAGCTGTTGGGAGCCACCATTCACCTTCTGTTTCTTGCTGGGGTACCTTAACGGCCACAGCAACGGTTTTGGCTCCGGTATAGATGTCCTGGCCACCTACTTTGATTGTTTTAGCCTCATCGGTAAAATTCCAAAGTGTATGGTCTACTACAGGAGGCCGATAATCCCAGTTAACAACAAGCTTTTTGGATTCAGGAGGTGCGAAATAATTATTCTTAGAGTTTGCTGTAATTGTGATATCACGTGAACCCAAAAGTTCATCTGTATCACTGGCCTTAATGCTTCCAACTTCAATGGTACAGGAAGTTCCGCCAATAGGTACTTCACAGGCGGAGCCTGAACCTATTGAGATGTATTGAATATAATTGCGGGGTTCAACAGAAACAGCGATATCTTTGATCGCTTCATCCTTTAAATACGATTTGAAAGAAAAGCCGTCATAGACTAATCCGTTCAGGGATGATTTAAGACCGGTGATAGTTGGTTTTACCGGTGCCACACTTTTGATTGAATATTCACCTTTTACTATTTCAACTTTTTTCCGTTCAGAACCAGAGAAGTAAGAAATCTTGTAAGGTAGTTTTAAATCACCGGTGGTGTTGGGAACGCCTGAAAGAGTGAAGCCGTTAGAAGTTAATCCCAAGGTATTGGGTAACCACTCGAAAAAACAAACGAGGTTATCAACAGAGGAAGTCGCTCGATCATCAACCGTTACATTACAGGCTGTGCCTGCACCTGAGGCAGTGATAGTGTTAGAATTAACGTATGCAACAAAGTCGCCCGGCCCCGGGTCAAAGGATACGGCTGGCAAATCAGCCTGTAGCTTTCCTGAAATCATAATCGCTTCAGCATAGACCGCTTTAATCGGAGCAATTAAAGAAAACAACAGGGCTAAACCTAAACCTGATTTTCTCATGACGAATACCTGTTTTTCTGAGCAAAATTAAACTCACTTTACGATGAAAAACAGAAATATCCGTTCGTATAACATTTAAAAAAACCTGTATTTTTCCGTATATTCCGTATGTTAATGCGCTATTTTGAATTCTTGGCTTCAGATAAGCGAAGCGCGGTAATTATAGACTCGGAGCTTACCCAGGGCGTTTTTTGAGCAAGATATCCAAGTATGTAGAGGCCAATTTTAACGCAATCCATTTGTGAGACGGGGACCATGTGCATGAAGGGTTTTAAGCCATCTTTATCGACTGGAACTATCCCTGCGGATAACAACAAACCGCCCCTCTCGTTTGGGGTAACGCTTATATTTTTGTATACGACGTGGCCATGATGTGAGGTTTTCCTCTTATCAATCTTTAAAGTATGCATGATTCTAAGAAATACAGATGCCATCTGCATAACTTCATTCGTCGACAATTTTAGAAGTACAGAACGGTTTGAGCCCCAGTCATAATCTTTTTTTGCGTTCCTTGGAGCGACGTGCAATGTAAGATAATAATTATCAATCTCATTTGAAAAAGGTGAAGGTTTTGATGAGCTAACATCTTCATTGTTCATCTCAATGACAAGGGCTGCATCCTGACCAAATGCTTTAACATTATGGTTTTTAAGAGCGAAGTCTGAAGTTGCCATATAAAAAGTCACTTTTGATAAAACCACATACCGCCTAATGATTCATCATCGGCAAGATGCTTGAAATTTGATAGTGTAAATCCTGTTTTGGTTTCAGAAATCACCAGGCTGTAAGATGCCGTATGTACAAGGCGAGAATTGTTTAGATCAAGATCATCACAAAAACCAGGGCTTTTGACGGGGTCAGCCTTTTCAACAAAAGTTACTTTTGAAGCGATGCCGTTGATCACGATTTTCTCGTTATCAGCAATTTTAATGTTTAAAGAAGGCGAGCTTTTATCACATGGCAGGAAGAGTGATGTCTTTTTAAATGTGTTTCCAGTGAAGTCCAAAAGGTCAGGTTTAACCGGAACATTGTTTAGGATTTTATAAACTCCAGCAAATGCACATAACACAACAAAACCAGATAAAACATATCTAATCTTAGACTTCATCCCCCAGTTCCTCTCCTAAAAGTTTTAACGCGCTTACGCACATAAGCCTCAACTGATACAGTAAGTTATCAGCGGTTATTCCACCAACGAAGGTAACTGTACGTCGTATTGATGCTCCGCCAGGCTCGCACTGGATATGGCCAATACCAGAATCACGGAGGAAGTCATTTTCTGCACTTACAAGGTCTGACTCTACAGGTGGAATGATAACTTCAATGAGTATTGTATCAACTGGGGCCCACTCCCAATCGAACTTAAGAGAGGAAATTGGGGATATAGAAACAAGAAGCTCATCAATATTAAAAATTACGGGTTTTATTCCCATAACCTCAGACTGAATGAAGTGGCTTTCTACCATAACTACCGGAAACTCTGAAATAGTCAGAACTCCGATTAACTGGTCTCGGCGTAAACCATGTATTAGTGAGTTGCGAGATAGCATTCGATCAGCCTTTATTATAATAATCAATCATTTGGGACAAGGACAAAAGGGATTACAGAAACGAAGATTCTACATGAACATCGTTGTCAGTGACCTTAGGTCCATCGGGTATAAGGGTATCAAAAAATCCTTACATAACCATTAAACCACAAAGACTTTTTACGTAAAATAATAATTAAGTACCAGATTTATTAAGATAATTCTTAGGTTTTTTACAAATTTAGGAAAAATCCGCACTTCCTGTAACAGCATCCAAATTAACCTAAAATACCGTTTCATTAACAGTAATTTTACAGATTCAGCTGAAGCCTGAGTTTATTATAACAAAAAAAAGGCCAGCAAGTATGCTGGCTTTCCTGGTAAGACAAGTTGAACTCAGAAGTCGATTGTACTGTCTCTCACCTATCTTGCGGCTTTGTTGAATAAATCGAACTTTTGCTGAGTTGAAGGATCAGATCACGCATCTTCCCGACAACGCAGACCGTTCCGTGGCAAAGCAAAAGTTCAAAATCACCAACTGGCCCACCTACAATAAAGCCCTCATCAACCGTGGCTCCATAACTTTCTGGCTGGATGATGAAGCTATTCAGGCCTGGTATGAGTCAGCAACACCTTCTTCACGAGGCAGACCTCAGCGCTATTCTGACCTTGCCATCACGACTGTGCTGGTCATTAAACGCGTATTCAGGCTGACCCTGCGCGCTGCGCAGGGCTTTATTGATTCCATTTTTTCTCTGATGAACGTTCCGCTACGCTGCCCGGATTACAGCTGTGTCAGCAGGCGGGCAAAGTCGGTTAATGTCAGTTTCAAAACGCCCACCCGGGGTGAAATCGCACACCTGGTAATTGATTCCACCGGGCTGAAGGTCTTCGGTGAAGGCGAGTGGAAAGTCAAAAAGCATGGCCAGGAACGCCGTCGTATATGGCGAAAGTTGCATCTGGCAGTTGACAGCAACACACATGAAATCATCTGTGCAGACCTGTCGCTGAACAACGTTACGGACTCAGAGGCCTTCCCCGGGTTAATCCGGCAAAC
>NZ_JBMKJN010000018.1:0-80063 GCF_049236805.1 Enterobacter cloacae complex sp. XAL002 | reverse complement strand
TTTAGAAAGCAACTTTATTGCTTCTGCATAAAAAAATTACTGGGGATCCCTCAGCCCACGGGGAGAGGGGGAAAATCAACCGCTCTTCTTGCCCGGCTTTAATCCGCGGTGTAACTCGTTGATGCGCTTCATCGACTTGATGGTGCGCTGCGGCTCGGTGGAGGCGACGGACAGAATAATCATCTCCAGGCACAGCAGCACCGTGCCGTGCAGCGGGATTTTGCCCTTCTCGCCGCCGCGCGGGACGTGGATCACTACGCTTGCCTCTTTGCTAAAGCGCGAGTCAGTGGCGTTGGTCAGCAAAATGGTGGGAATACCCAGGCGCTTCGCTTCGCGCAGCGTGGTCTGTCCCTCCCGGTGCGCGGATTTTTGCGCCATCATTACCAGCACGTCACCGCGCTGTAGGGCAATCAGCTGTTCGGCGAGGCCAATACCGGTGCGGTTGAGCGGGATCGCAGGCAGGCCTATACGGCTAAACAGTCGCGAGGTGTACTCAGCCAGAATGCCGGATGCGCCAATGCCAAAAATAGCGACCTGTCTCGCCTGCGCCAGCAGCGACACCGCCTGCGCCATCGCGTAGCGGTTGCCCGGTTCGGACAACACCGCGCAGGTGTGTTGATGGCCTTCCAGCACAAAATCGATGCTCGCGTCGACGTCGCTGGTAAGCGTGTTTACCGTCGTGGACATCTTCTCGCTGGAGGTGACCACCGGGCCAAACCACTGCTCCAGGGTCTGCTTGAGATCCCGCAGCCCGCCAAACCCAAGCGCCTGAATGGCACGCACCACGGTGGCGTCCGAGGTGTGTAGCACAGCGGCAATCTCCATTGCCGTCTGCTCCATAACCGCTTCACGATTTTCATTGATATAGCTCGCCACCTGCAGCAGGCGCGGCGTCAGCTGGTGCGCCCGCGAGCGGAGGCGGTCGCCGTAGACATCAATTTTTCGGATCATCGAGCGGCCTCCGGCAGCGGACGGCCCGCTATCTGCGACTGCACCTGCGCGGCCATCAGCCCCAGCGAGGCAAATGAATTTGAGATCGCTTCCTCGCGGGAGATGAGCACGTAATGCCCGGTTCGGCAGGCGTTGAGAAACTGACACCAGCCCGGCATCACCGCATCCATCGCCGCCAGCTCGTCCTGCGGTTTTCCGCCGGTGTCCCCGCGCCAGGTTGCAAAGACAAAATCAGCATCCAGCTCCGGCAGGCGCTCGGCGCTGACGTCGATGCGCCCGCCCTCCGGGATGCTCTCAATCAGCGGCGGGAACCTGAACCCTGCGTCCCGCAGCACGCGCCCAAGCGAGTGGTAGCTGTGCATGGCGTTGATTTTGCCCTGATTGGCCTGAATCACCGAGACGGTCAGTTTGCTCGTATCGATGGTCGCCTTTAGCGCCTCGATCTGCTCCTGATAGCGACGCTCCAGAATCTTCAGCCGCGTCTCTGTCCCGGTAAGCTGCGCCAGCTTGCGGTAGATCTCCGGAGCGCCGCCGTCGAGGTGATCGATACTCACCGTCGGGGCAATTTTTTCCAGCTGTTCGACCGGCGTGTTGCGGGTCGGCTCGGTGATGATAAGATCCGGCTTCGCCGCGGCGATGGCTTCAATATCGATATCGGCGGTGCCGATGAATGTGATGTCGGAATTATCAAAATCGATGCCCGTCAGCATGCCGCTGGAGCGCAGAAAATGGCTGCCGTCCGGTCGGGTACGGCCATGGCTGGCAACCGGCGGTACGCCAAGCTCGATCAGCGGAATGGTGATATCGAGGTCGTGCAGGGACACAATCCGCTTCGGGTTAACCGGCACCACCACTTTGCGGTTCAGGTCGTCAGTAAACGTCTGCGTTGGCTCTGCGGCTCCTGCAGCAAAACCCACCAGCACCAGCATTGCAAAAAATACGCGCATTTCTATCCCCTAAAATCGATCCCGACGCTGCCAGAGCAGCAGCAGGAAAAACGGTCCGCCAATCAGTGAAATGACAATTCCCGCCGGCAGCTGCAACGGGAGAAATGCCAGCCGCCCGACGTTATCCGCCAGCAGCACCAGCAGCGCGCCCAGTACGGCACTTCCCGTCAGCAGTGCCGTTTGCCCTCCGCGCAGCAGCAGGCGCGCCATGTGCGGGGCAATCAGCCCGACAAAGCCGATACTCCCCACGCAGGAGACGCAGGCCGCGGTGAGCACCACGGGGGCAAACACGCGCAGCAGCGCGAGGCGTGAAGTCCGCACACCCAGCCCCGTCGCAGTGTGGTTGCCGAGCAAGGCTACGTCTGCGGCGCGCGCGGTAAAGAGCAGCAGCGCAAACGCCGGCACTGTCCAGGCAGCAGCGATGCTGACCAGCGTCCAGCTTGCCGCATGCAGACTCCCCGCCAGCCACAGCATCGCCGTCTGGACGTCGCGCACGTCGGCGGTCGTCATAAAGACCCCCATCGCGGCGGCAAACGCCCATGACACGCCGATGCCGATCAGGATGAATCGCGGGCGCGAGATATCACGCGCCAGCGCCACTACCAGCAGCGCGGTCAGCAGCCCACCGGCCATGCCGATCAGTGGACGCCAGTACGGCCCCAATCCCGGAAACTGAAAAATCAGCAGCAGCACCGCCGCGCTACAGCCCTCTTTCACGCCGATAAGTCCGGGGTCAGCAAGGCCGTTGCGGGTAATGGACTGCATGGCCGCCCCCGCCATGCCGAGCATCGCGCCGCACAGCACCGCCATCAGCAGGCGCGGCAGGCGGATATCCATCACAATGTAATGCGCATCCGCCGTCAGACGTTCAGGATAAAACAGCGCACGTCCGATGGCGGAAGCAGGAATGGGCAGCGAGCCGTGCGTCAGGCCAAAACTTAGCAGCAGTAAAACGGCAAGGGTTAAAACGGTCAGATACAGCAGCGCCCTCGGGCGAACCAGCGCCGAGAAGGAGGAAAATCGTACTGCCCTCAATCCAGCCCGGTTCATTTGAACATCCTTGACGCCATAAGGATAAAGACCGGCGCGCCGACCAGCGCAGTCATCACGCCGGTTGCCAGCTCATACGGCGTAAACAGCGTGCGGGCGGCGATATCCGCCATCAGCAGAACCAGCGCCCCGCAGAGGGCTGAGAGCGGCACCATCACGCGCAGGTCCACCGATACCAGACGGCGAATCAGCTGCGGCACAACGAGTCCGATAAACCCGATCGGTCCGGCAACTGAAACCGCCGCGCCGCACAGCAGGGCGATGGCCAGCAGCGCGAGCAGGCGCGTTTTCAGCAGCGACACGCCAAGCCCCTGCGCCATTCTGTCCCCCAGCGCCAGCATGTTCAGCGACGGCGACAGCCAGAGCGCCAGCGCAAAACCCACGGCAGCGGCTCCCGCGGCGCTAGCGGTCGTCTCGCCGATGACTCCCGCCACATCCCCCGCAAGCCAGGTCCGCATGGCCAGCAGCGTCTGTTCATCCAGAATCAACACCGTGGCGGTTATCGATGAGGCAAATGCCGACATCGCCACGCCGCACAGCGTGACTTTCATCGGCGTGAGACCGGTACGCCCGGATGAGGAGAACGTTAGCACCAGCAAAAAGAGCGCGGCGGCGCCGGCTGCGGCTATCAGAGGGCGGCCAAACGGCAGCGACAGCCCGAGGGCACTCGTCAGCACCACCGCCAGCGCCGCCCCTGCATTTAGCCCCAGGATATGCGGCTCGCCGAGCGGGTTGCGGATCACTGACTGCAGCAGCACGCCCGCGACGCCGAGCGCCGCGCCCGTCACCAGGGCGGCGCACAGTCGCATCAAGCGCAGCCTGACGATCACGCTATGCTCAAAATTGCGCGGGTCGAAGTGGAAAAATGCGTCTACTACCGTCCGGGGGGCGATAACGCGCGCCCCGATGCTCAGGTGCGCAATCGCGCCTGCCAGAAGCAGCAGCGTAAAGAGAATAAAGGCCACAGACGTGCGCATCATGGTTTGTCGACAGCCTGACGGAACGGCATAAAGAACGGCTTGCCGGTCAGCGGGTTAACCGACATATGCACGTCGACATCAAACACCGCTTTGATCAGCTCCGGCGTGCAGGCGTCGCCCTCATGCAGTACCCCCTCAACCTTACCCTGACGTAAAAAGACCAGCGAATCACCGTAGTTCACGGCGAAGTTGAGATCGTGCAGAACCACCACCACGGTGCGCCCGTGCCGGCGCGTCAGCGTGTGCAGCAGTTCGAGGATCTCCACCTGGTAGCGAAGATCGAGGTACGTCGTGGGTTCATCCAGCAGGATATAGGGCGTTTGCTGCGCCAGTACCATGGCGATCCAACAGCGCTGGCGCTGGCCGCCGGACAGGCTTTCAACCAGATGATGGGCAAACTCTGCCGTCCCGGTCAGGCGTAACGCCTCCTCCACGGCCCGCTCGTCTTCCTCGCTCCACTGGCGCATCACGTTCTGCCAGGGGAAACGTCCGCGCGAGACCAGCTCAAATACGGTTAACCCTTCTGGAAGCAGCGGAGACTGCGGCAGGATCCCGAGCTGGCGGGCGACCGCTTTGGTTGGCTGCGAGTGGATGGCTTTGCCGTCCAGCACCGCGCTGCCGCCGAGCGGCTGAAGCAGCCGCGCGAGGGTACTTAACAGCGTCGATTTTCCGCAGCCGTTTGCGCCCACCAGAACAGTCATTTTCTGCTGGGGGATCGCAAGGGAGATATCATCAACGATGATTTTTTTCTGATAACCCGCGGAGAGGTTCTCAAGAACCAGTCCCGGCTTTTTGATGTAGTGAGCCACGTGAACGCCAACGTAAGAAAAAAAACCAACAAATAAAAATAAAACTCATTCTCTTTTGTGAGTTTGCCGCCGCGCCATGTAGTAGTCAAGCGAAGATACACCCTGTAAACCCCAGGGATAATTGAGCATCTCTGCACAAATTAAAATTCTTTTTTATCAATTATTTTCAATGCCTTAAACAAGAAATAAACGCGTATTAGCCAGAGAGAAACCTCTGTAGCTAAATTTTTATTTATTCCATTTACTACTACATTCCCTCATGCTTGAATGATTCTCAATTACAAGTCCGATGCCGTAGAGGCTAACGGACAGACCGTAAGGGCAATGACTCACACATTCTTCCGCGAGCATTTCATCGCAGGATATTTTGGGAAAACAGATGTAATGGCTAAGTTCACACCTTCATTCGCCGGGGTAAAAGGGCGCGCGCTCTTTTCACTCCTGTTCATGGCACCTCTGGTGCACGCAGCAGCAAAAGACGGTGAGACGCTTACCGTCACTGCCGACCCTTACGCTTCCACCGACGCCACCAGCGGCTATCAGCCCCTGAACACCTCCACCGCCACGCTGACCAACATGCCGATGCTGGACATCCCGCAGGTGGTCAATACCGTCAGCGATAAAGTGCTGGAAGACCAAAACGCGACCACGCTCGACGAGGCGCTGTATAACGTCAGCAACGTGGTGCAGACCAACACCCTGGGCGGCACGCAGGATGCCTTCGTGCGCCGTGGCTTCGGCGCAAACCGCGATGGCTCGATCATGACCAACGGCCTGCGCACCGTGCTGCCGCGCAGCTTCAATGCCGCAACCGAGCGCGTGGAGGTGCTAAAAGGCCCGGCCTCGACCCTTTACGGTATTCTCGACCCCGGCGGCCTGATTAACGTGGTGACCAAACGCCCGGAGAAAACCTTCGGCGGCTCGATTTCTGCCACATCAACCAGCTTTGGCGGCGGTACCGGACAGTTTGACGTCACCGGTCCGATTGAAGGTACGCGTCTGGCCTATCGCCTGACGGGGGAGTATCAGGACGAGGATTACTGGCGTAATTTCGGCACCGAACGCAGCACCTTTATTGCCCCGTCTTTGACCTGGTTCGGCGATGATGCCACCGTGACCGTGCTCTATTCGCATCGCGACTATAAAACGCCGTTCGATCGCGGAACGATCTTCGATCTCAACACCAAAAAGGCCGTCGACGTCGATCGCAAAACCCGCTTTGATGAGCCATTTAACGTGACCGACGGTCAGTCCGACCTCGCTCAGCTTAACGCGGAGTATCGCCTTAACAGCCAGTGGACCGCGAAGTTCGACTACAGCTACAGCCAGGATAAGTACAGCGATAACCAGGCTCGCGTGATGGCCTACGATTCAAAAACCGGCAACCTGACCCGCCGCGTGGATGCGACCCAGGGTTCGACCCAGCGTATGCACACAACGCGGGCAGATTTGCAGGGGAACGTGGACATCGCGGGCTTTTACAATGAGATCCTGAACGGCGTGTCGTATGAGAATTACGATCTGCTGCGTACGGATATGATCCGTTGTAAGAACGTTAAGGATTTCAATATTTACAACCCGAGCTATGGCAGCCTCGGCAAGTGCACCACCGTCTCGGCATCCGACAGCGATCAAACCATCAAGCAGGAGAGCTACTCCGCTTACGCGCAGGACGCGCTGTACCTGACCGATAAATGGATCGCCGTTGCCGGACTGCGCTACCAGTATTACACCCAGTACGCGGGCAAAGGCCGTCCGTTTAACGTCAACACCGACAGCCGCGACGACCAGTGGACGCCGAAGCTGGGCCTGGTATACAAGCTCACGCCGGCAGTCTCCCTGTTTGCTAACTATTCCCAGACGTTTATGCCGCAGTCGTCCATTGCGAGCTACATCGGCGACCTGCCGCCGGAAACGTCGAACGCGTATGAAATAGGCGCTAAATTCGACCTGTTCGACGGCATTACTGCCAACATCGCGCTGTTTGATATCCACAAGCGCAACGTGCTGTACACCGAGAGCATCGGTGATGAAACCGTCGCCAAAACCGCGGGCCGCGTGCGCTCGCAGGGTGTCGAAGTGGATCTCGCCGGATCGCTGACCGAGAACACCAACATTATCGCCAGCTACGGCTATACCGATGCGAAGGTGCTGGAAGACCCGGACTACGCGGGCAAACCGCTGCCAAACGTGCCGCGCCATACCGGCTCCCTGTTCCTGACGTACGATATTCACAATGCGTTTGCCGGGAATACGCTGACAATTGGCGGCGGCGGGCACGGCGTGAGCCGTCGTTCAGCGACTAACGGTGCGGATTATTATCTGCCGGGCTATTTCGTGGCGGATGCATTTGCGGCGTACAAAATGAAGCTGCAATATCCGGTGACGCTACAGGTGAACGTGAAGAATCTGTTTGATAAGACCTACTACACGTCGTCGATTGCGACCAACAACCTGGGCAACCAGATTGGCGACCCGCGTGAAGTGCAGTTTACGGTGAAGATGGAGTTTTGACGTCAGTGCGAGGCGTTCCCCTCACACTAACCCTCTCCCCAGAGGGGCGAGGGGATCGATCGTAGGCCCGGTAAGCGCAGCGCCACCGGGCAAAAAAAAGCCCTGCATCGCAGGGCTTTTTCAGCATCAGGCCTCAATATCCGCCATATCGCCTTTCTCCTGCAGCCAGTTACGTCGGTCTTCCGAACGTTTCTTGGCAAGGAGCATATCCATCATGGCGTTGGTTTGCTGTTCGTCTTCGTCGCTGATCGTCAGCTGCACCAGACGGCGCGTGTTCGGATCCAACGTCGTTTCGCGAAGCTGCATCGGGTTCATCTCGCCCAGCCCTTTAAAGCGCTGCACGTTCGGTTTGCCCTTCTTGCGCTTCAGCTGTTCCAGCACGCCCGCTTTCTCTTCTTCCGTCAGCGCATAGTAAACTTCTTTGCCAAGGTCGATACGGTACAGCGGCGGCAGCGCCACGTGGACGTGACCGTTTTTCACCAGCGTGCGGAAGTGCTTCACGAACAGCGCACAGAGCAGCGTGGCGATGTGCAGACCATCGGAGTCCGCATCCGCGAGGATACAGATCTTGCCGTAGCGCAGCTGGCTCAGATCGTCGCTGTCCGGATCGATGCCGATCGCCACCGAGATATCGTGTACTTCCTGCGAGGCCAGCACTTCATCAGAAGAGACCTCCCAGGTATTCAGGATCTTACCCTTGAGCGGCATGATCGCCTGATATTCACGATCGCGCGCCTGCTTGGCCGATCCGCCCGCCGAGTCCCCTTCCACCAGGAACAGCTCGGTGCGGTTGAGATCCTGCGCGGTACAATCCGCCAGCTTGCCCGGCAGCGCGGGGCCGCTGGTCAGTTTTTTACGCACCACTTTCTTCGCCGCGCGCAGACGACGCTGGGCGCTGGAGATCGCCATTTCAGCCAGCATTTCTGCGGCCTGAACGTTCTGGTTCAGCCACAGGGTAAACGCATCTTTCACCACGCCGGAAACAAACGCCGCACACTGGCGTGACGACAGGCGCTCTTTAGTCTGACCGGCAAACTGCGGATCCTGCATTTTCACGGAAAGCACGTAGGCGCAGCGGTCCCAGATATCTTCTGCGGAAAGCTTCACGCCGCGCGGCAGAATGTTGCGGTATTCGCAGAACTCGCGCATCGCATCCAGCAGACCCTGACGCAGGCCGTTGACGTGCGTCCCACCGAGCAGCGTTGGGATCAGGTTGACGTAGCTTTCCGTCAGCAGCTCACCGCCTTCAGGTAGCCACAGCAGCGCCCAGTCCACCGCCTCGGTATCACCTTCGAAATTCCCGACGAACGGTTTTTCCGGCAGGGTCGGCAGGCCGTTAACCGCTTCGCACAGGTAGTCGTTCAGACCCTTTTCGTAGCGCCAGCTCTGTTCGGTGTTGTTAACGTGATCTTTAAAGGTGATTTCTACGCCTGGGCACAGCACCGCTTTGGCTTTCAGCAGGTGCGTCAGGCGGGAAACAGAAAAGCGTGGGCTGTCGAAGAAGCTTTCGTCAGGCCAGAAATGGACGCTGGTGCCGGTGTTGCGTTTACCGCACGTCCCGACGACCTGCAAATCCTGCACTTTTTCGCCGTTTTCAAACGCGATGTTATACACCTGGCCGTCGCGACGGACGTTCACTTCCACGCGCTTTGACAGGGCGTTAACCACAGAGATCCCCACGCCGTGCAAGCCGCCAGAGAACTGGTAGTTTTTGTTGGAGAACTTACCGCCCGCATGCAGACGGCAGAGGATCAGCTCAACGGCAGGAACCCCCTCTTCCGGGTGAATATCCACCGGCATGCCGCGGCCATCGTCGATGACTTCCAGCGACTGATCGGCGTGCAGGATAACGTCCACGCGTTTGGCATGACCTGCCAGCGCTTCGTCCACACTGTTATCAATTACTTCCTGGCCCAGGTGGTTTGGGCGCGTCGTATCGGTGTACATCCCCGGGCGGCGGCGAACCGGCTCAAGCCCGGTGAGTACCTCAATGGCATCAGCGTTATAGGTTTGCGTCATGATTTAAGCTAGCAATTCGCATTGATTGTCAGTGGCTGTGCAGTCCAAGAAAATCGACAATCTGGGTGAAATGATCTTCAAAGCCCGTGAAAGCATGGTTTCCGCCCTCTTCTACAGTCTGGCGGCAGGATGCGTAATACGCCACTGCCTGGCGGTAATCCAGCACTTCATCTCCCGTCTGTTGCAGCAGCCAGATAAGATCGGGCGCTTCAAGCGGGTCGACCTGCATAACTTTGAGATCGTAAATATGGCGTGACTCTAGCACATATTGTTGGCCGGTGTAGGGGTTCTCGTTTTCGCCAAGAAAGTCCCTTAACAGCTCAAATGGCCGGACCGCCGGGTTAACGACGACAGCGGGCACCATAAAGCATTGCGACAGCCAGGTGGCGTAGTAGCCGCCGAGGGACGAGCCGACAACGCCAAACGATTCGCCGCCGTGTTCAAGCACAATCGATTCCAGCATTTCTGCCGCGTCCGCCGGATAAGGGGGCAGCTGCGGAATAATCATCTCCACGTGCGGATGATGTTCGCTCAGCCACTGGCGAAACTGCGTCGCCTTTGCGGAACGCGGAGAACTGTTGAACCCGTGCAGATAGAGGAGCGTCGACATCAATAGCCTTCTGAAGCGGTATCCGGGCGGAACTGCGCGCCAGCCAGACGGCACACTTCGGTGGTCAGCGAGCCGTCGGCATGCAGGTCCAGCCAGCGCCAGCCCGGTCCGATGGTGTCCAGCGTGAAGTTAGCGCAATGGGGCTTGAACTGCACGCAGGTGGACGGCGTCGCGAGCAGGCGGCGACCGTTCCAGTCAAGATCCTGTTCCTGGTGAATGTGCCCACACAGCAAATTTTTCACGCGCGGGAATTTCGCCAGCACGCTATCCAGCGCCGCAGAGTTGCGTAAGCTGTGCTGATCAAGCCAGCTACAGCCCGCCGGCAGCGGATGATGATGCAGTAACAGCAGCGTATTACGATTCGGTTCGGCGGCCAGTTTTGTCTCCAGCCAGTCAAGCTGATAGTCGCTCAACTCACCGTGCGGAACGCCAAACACCTGACTGTCGAGGAGCAGAATTTGCCACTGGTCCCCCGTAAAGACACATTTTGCCGGCGAAATCCCCGCCTCCTGAAGCGAACTGTACATGGCGGGCTGAAAATCGTGATTGCCCGGTAGCCAGACGCAAGGCACACTAAAGCTCGCAATTCCTTCGGCGAAATGCTGATAGGCTGCGGAGGATTGATCCTGCGCCAGATCGCCTGTCGCGACGATCAGATCGCATGGCCGCTTTTCAGCATGGATCGCGTCAAGAACCGCCTGATAACTCTCCCAGGTGTTCACGCCCAGAAGCGTCTCATGCTTTTCGGCAAAAAGGTGGGTGTCGGTGATTTGTAATATCCTGACTGGCGCCCCACCAGCAACAGTCAGGTTCAACAGGCTTTCCAAATGGTGTCCTTAGGTAGGTTTATGACGCTAACAAACCGGAATCGCCATTGCTCCATGTGCTAAACAATATCTTAGCCAGTCGGCTAAAAACTGGTTAATTTGATGCTTTTCGTCGCGTTGATGCAACTTTTTATTCGGATAATCATACCGCGCTTTGAAGCGAAAGATCTGCTGGCTTGAACACACTTCAGCGACCATCGCATCATGATAAAGACGTACCGTCATTGACGGCAGGCTCCAGTAGCTGATGCTCGGCGCCGTTTGCTCAATCTCCACCAGCGTAGTGTAGCGCGTTGATTCTGTTATCGTTAACCGATACTGCGCGTTGCTCACCTGATAGCTTACCGTTTCGCCGGGCGCGTCGTTTCGCGGCAGCAGGCGGCGCAGCTGGGCGAAATTGGTTTCGCACAGGCGCATCATTTCTGGGAAGTCAGGTGTATAGCGCTTCATTTTTTCCACTCGTTTCGTAAATTCTGATGATGCAGTTGCAGCCATTGCAAGGCGATGACAGACGCTGCGTTGTCGATTAAACCCTCTTCTACCCATTGGTAAGCCTGCTCCCGACTCACCACATGAACCCGAATATCTTCGTTTTCATCTGCCAGACCGTGGATCCCTTTCGCTGTCGTGGCGTCCACTTCGCCCACCATAATAGATGAGCGTTCCGTTGTTCCCCCCGGACTTGCCAGGTAGCTCAACACCGGTTTCGTCCGACCGATCGCCAGGCCTGCCTCTTCCAGCGCCTCGCGGCGAGCGACGTCTTCGACCGACTCACCCTCCTCGATCATCCCGGCCACCATCTCCAGCAACCACGGCGTTTCGCTGGTATCATACGCCGCAATACGGACCTGCTCGACCAGCACGACTTCATCACGCACTGGGTCAAAGGGTAGCAAGACTGCCGCATGCCCGCGCTCAAAAATTTCGCGTTTGATTTCACCGCTCATTTCACCGTTAAACAGGCGATGCCTGAAACGGTAAAGTTCCATTGAAAAAAAACCGCTATAAAGCGTTTCTCGTGCAATAATTTCTACATCGTTTTTGGCGAAGGTGACAGGCACGTTTTCTGGTTTTTGCATCGGTCGAGTCCTGGTAGCAATGGTGATGAAATTGTGAATTTCAAGGCTGTTTGGCTGCCGTTTGTATGGCTATATGGTAGATTGGAGCAAATTACCGCCAGATGGCACGTTACGCCAACCTTTTGGTGTGGATGATTCTGTTAGAATCGGCAATTATTTTTAATTAGATCAGCGCTAATACTGCTTCACAACAAGGAATGCAAATGAAGAAATTGCTCCCCATCCTTATCGGCCTGAGCCTGACGGGCTTCAGTGCAATGAGCCAGGCAGAGAACCTGTTACAGGTCTACCAGCAGGCACGTCTGGGCAACCCTGATTTACGTAAATCAGCGGCCGATCGTGATGCTGCGTTTGAAAAGATTAACGAAGCACGTAGTCCACTGCTGCCGCAGTTAGGCTTAGGTGCAGATTATACCTACACTAACGGTTTTCGCGATAACAATGGCATCGACTCGAATGCCACCAGCGCCTCTTTACAGCTTACACAGACCCTGTTCGATATGTCCAAATGGCGTGAACTGAGTTTACAGGAAAAGAGCGCAGGCATTCAGGATGTCACCTATCAGACCGATCAGCAAACGCTGATCCTGAATACCGCGACCGCCTATTTCCAGGTACTGAGCGCGATTGACGCGCTCTCCTATACCGAAGCGCAGAAACAGGCGATTTACCGTCAGTTAGATCAAACCACCCAGCGTTTTAATGTGGGTCTGGTTGCGATCACTGACGTGCAGAACGCCCGTTCACAGTACGATACCGTACTGGCTAACGAAGTGACCGCACGTAACAACCTCGACAACGCACTGGAAGCACTGCGTCAGGTCACCGGTAACTACTATCCTGAGCTGGCCTCTCTGAACGTGGACAGTTTCAAAACGGACAAACCGCAGGCGGTTAATGCTCTGCTG
Source organism: Enterobacter cloacae complex sp. XAL002 (assembly GCF_049236805.1). Taxonomy (NCBI): domain Bacteria; kingdom Pseudomonadati; phylum Pseudomonadota; class Gammaproteobacteria; order Enterobacterales; family Enterobacteriaceae; genus Enterobacter; species Enterobacter cloacae complex sp. XAL002. The sequence goes on along the minus strand of NZ_JBMKJN010000018.1, from coordinate 67,369 downwards.
AAAGAAGCGGAAAACCGTAACCTGACCTTATTGCAGGCGCGCCTGAGCCAGGATCTGGCACGCGAGCAGATCCGCCTTGCACAGGATGGTCACCTGCCAACCCTGAGCCTGAGCGCCTCTACCGGCGTATCGGATACCAGCTACAGCGGGTCTAAAACGACGTCTCAGGCCTATGACGACAGCAACGTTGGCCAGAACAAAGTGGGCCTCAGCTTCTCTCTGCCGCTGTACCAGGGCGGGATGGTTAACTCTCAGGTGAAACAGGCGCAGTACAACTTTGTGGGCGCCAGCGAGCAGCTGGAAAGCGCGCACCGTAACGTGGTGCAGACCGTGCGTTCTTCCTTTAACAACGTCAATGCCTCTATCAGTAGCATCAACGCTTACAAACAGGCCGTTGTCTCTGCGCAAAGCTCTCTGGACGCGATGGAAGCAGGCTACTCCGTCGGTACGCGTACCATCGTTGACGTGTTAGACGCAACGACCACGCTGTATAACGCGAAACAGCAGCTCTCCAGCGCACGTTACCAGTACCTGATTAACCAGCTGAACATCAAGCAGGCGCTGGGTACGCTGAACGAGCAGGATCTGCAAATGCTGAACAGTACGCTGGGTAAACCGGTATCCACGTCGCCTGACAGCGTGGCGCCGGAAAATCCAGAGCAGGATGCCGCGGTTGATAACTTCAACGCTAACGGCAGCGCCCCGGTTGCACAGCCAGCGGCAGCACGCAGCACCTCACCTGCCAGCAGCGGCACGAATCCGTTCCGCAACTAAGTGTGTCATCAGGCCCAGTGCGGCCTGATGCCCTCACCCCAGCCCTCTCCCACAGGGAGAGGGAGCACACTAATCCCTCCCGAACGTAAGCCAACGTAAAGATCCCCCGGATTTCGCCCCTCTTCGCTTCATTTTCAACCACTCATCCTCTATCCTGAGCGTTAATACCCCTGGGTCCTGGAAGACAAATATGAAACGGACAAAAACGATGAATCACGCGTCGTTCCGCAAAAGCTGGAACGCACGCCACCTGACACCTGTCGCGCTGGCGGTCACCGCCGTCTTTATGCTGGCAGGCTGTGAGCAAAGCGACGAAACGGTGTCGCTCTATCAAAACGCTGACGATTGTGCGAGCGCAACCGGTAAAGCCGCCGAGTGTACGACGGCCTATAACAACGCCCTGAAAGAGGCAGAACGTACCGCGCCGAAATATGCCTCACGCGAAGACTGTGTAGCCGAATTCGGCGAAGGCCAGTGCCAGCAGGCTCCTGCTCAGGCAGGTATGGCGCCGGAAAACCAGGCGCAGGCACAGTCCAGCGGTAGCTTCTGGATGCCTCTGATGGCGGGTTATATGATGGGCCGTCTGATGAGCGGCGGCGCGGGCTACCAGCAGCAACCGCTGTTTAGTTCTAAAAACCCAAACAGCCCGGCGTACGGTAAATACACCGATGCCACCGGCAAGGGTTACGGTGCGGCAACGCCTGGCCGTACGATGACCGTACCGAAAACCGCGATGGCACCGAAACCAGCCACTACCAGCACCATTACCCGTGGCGGCTTCGGTGAGTCTGTGGCGAAACAAACCACCATGCAGCGTAGTGCGACCGGCTCTTCGACTCGCTCAATGGGCGGCTGATCATGGAACGAGTCAGTATTGTCGAGCGCCCGGACTGGCGCGAAAAAGCCACCGAATACGGTTTCAACTTTCACACCATGTACGGCGAGCCATACTGGTGTGAAGACGCTTACTATAAGCTCACGCTCGCGCAGGTCGAAAAGCTTGAAGAGGTGACCGCAGAACTGCACCAGATGTGCCTGAAGGTGGTAGAGAAAGTCATCGACAGCGATGAGCTGATGACCAAATTCCGCATTCCGAAGCACACCTGGAGCTTTGTTCGTCAGTCCTGGAAAACGAACCAGCCTTCGCTCTACTCTCGCCTCGATTTGGCATGGGATGGCGTGGGTGAACCGAAGCTTTTAGAAAACAACGCAGATACGCCAACCTCCCTGTACGAAGCCGCGTTCTTCCAGTGGATCTGGCTGGAAGATCAGGCGAATGCCGGAAACTTGCCGGAAGGCAGCGACCAGTTCAACAGCCTTCAGGAAAAACTGATTGAGCGTTTCGCCGAACTGCGTGAACAGCACGGTTTCAACCTGTTGCACCTCGCCTGCTGTCGCGATACCGAAGAAGATCGCGGTACGGTTCAGTATTTGCAGGACTGCGCAGCCGAAGCGGAAGTGGCGACGGAATTCCTCTATATCGAAGAGATCGGTTTAGGTGAAAAAGGTCAGTTTACGGACACGCAGGATCAGGTGATCAGCAACCTGTTCAAGCTCTACCCGTGGGAATACATGCTGCGCGAAATGTTTTCTACCAAGCTGGAAGACGCCGGTGTGCGCTGGCTGGAACCAGCCTGGAAGAGCATTATCTCCAATAAAGCCCTGCTGCCAATGCTGTGGGAGATGTTCCCGAACCACCCGAACCTGCTGCCTGCTTACTTTGCCGAAGATGATTTCCCGCCGATGGAGAAATACGTCGTTAAGCCAATCTTCTCCCGTGAAGGCGCGAACGTCTCGATTATCGAAAACGGTAAAACGCTGGAAGCGGTTGAAGGGCCGTACGGTGAGGAAGGGATGATCGTCCAGGCGTTTTATCAACTGCCGAAGTTTGGCGACAGCTATACGCTGATCGGCAGCTGGCTTATTAACGATCAGCCTGCCGGGATTGGTATTCGCGAAGATCGCGCGCTGATTACGCAGGATCTGTCCCGTTTCTACCCGCATATTTTTATTGAATAAGACTTGCCGGGTGGCGGCTTCGCCTTACCCGGCCTACATGTCGAGCGTAGGCCCGGTAAGCGCAGCGCCACCGGGCATGTTTTACCCCACCTGCACCGACAGCATACTTAAGCTCCCCATCTCAATACCGTCGACCGGTGTTGTGATAACCTCCTGACCGTCCCATGCGCCTAATACATACAGCAATGGCAAGAAGTGTTCCGGCGTCGGGTTAGAGAGCGAACCGCCGTCGCGATCCAGATAGTTCACCAAAGGGTGCCGTTCGACCGGCCCTTGCCAGGTCAGGTTGTCTTTTACATAGTCATTAAAGGCTGTTGCCCAAGGGTACGGCGTATTTTCACCGTGCCAGCGTACCGTACGCAGGTTATGCACCACGTTGCCACTGGCAATCAGCATGATGCCCTCATCACGAAGCGAAGCCAGCTTACGCCCCATCTCCATATGCCAGGCAGCCGGTTTGGTGCTGTCGATACTCAGTTGCACCATCGGGATATCCGCATCAGGATACATCTTAATCAGCACGCCCCACGAGCCATGGTCAAAGCCCCAGGCCTCTTTATCCAGGGTGACCGGGAAAGGTGCCAGCAAATCCACCAGCGTTTTCGCCAGCTCAGGCGAACCGGGGGCCGGATAATGCGTATCGTACAGCGCCTGCGGAAAACCGCCAAAATCATGGATCGTTTTTGGCGCTTCCATGGCCGTCACGCCGGTACCCCGGGTAAACCAGTGCGCAGAGACCACCACAATTGCCTTCGGACGCGGTAACGTCTTACCCAGCTGACGCCAGGCGCGGGTATAGACGTTATCTTCCAGAACGTTCATGGGGCTGCCATGGCCTAAAAACAGTGCTGGCATACGAGAAGGAGACATGGTGATATCCTTAGAGGAAGTGACAAAGTGATGGGCCTACATTACGCGCATTCAGGTGAAGATGAACGTAGATAACCGTGAAGATCATCATCAGGAAATTTGAATGCCAGATATCGCTTAAGGAGAATGCATGTCAGTACCTTTGATTTTGACCTTACTTGCGGGCGCCGCGACCTTTATCGGTGCGTTCCTTGGGGTACTCGGTCAAAAACCCTCTAATCGCCTGCTGGCCTTCTCGCTGGGTTTCGCCGCCGGGATCATGCTGCTTATCTCGCTGATGGAGATGCTGCCCGCCGCGCTTCACGCCGAAGGGATGTCGCCTGTTCTGGGCTATGGCATGTTTATCATTGGCCTGCTGGGTTATTTTGCACTCGACCGTATCCTTCCTCACGCGCACCCGCAGGATCTAATGCAAAAAAGCGTTGCCCCCATCCCTGGCAATATCAAACGCACGGCCATTCTGCTGACGCTGGGTATCAGCCTGCATAACTTTCCGGAAGGTATCGCCACCTATGTCACGGCCAGCAGCAACCTGGAAATGGGTTTTGGTGTCGCGCTGGCCGTTGCTTTGCACAATATTCCTGAAGGACTTGCCGTTGCCGGGCCCGTTTATGCCGCCACGGGTTCAAAACGTACAGCTGTCTTTTGGGCGGGTATCTCCGGGATGGCTGAAATTCTCGGCGGCGTGCTGGCGTGGCTGATCCTCGGTAGCCTCGTATCCCCGGTTGTAATGGCTGCAATTATGGCTGCCGTGGCCGGGATTATGGTCGCGCTATCTGTCGATGAGCTGATGCCGCTGGCAAAAGAGATCGATCCCAACAATAACCCAAGCTACGGCGTGCTGTGTGGAATGTCAGTGATGGGGATGAGTCTGGTTCTGCTACAAACGGCAGGTATTGGTTAAGAATTAATGCCTCCGTTTCATACGGAGGCATTATACTATTCAAAATAACAATCCTATATATTTATCCTATAATAACTCACCAAATATAAACCCATTAGAATTTCAAAAAAAGGCGTCTCTTAAGATAGCCTGAAAATATTAATTAAAAGCACCTACAAATATATTTAAGTCACGTTAATCGCGTATTCCCACCCCAATCCGTATACTTTGCAAGTATTCTGAAATTAATATTCACATTATGAATCACTCTGAAAAAGGATATTTCCATGTATATGGGTAAGAAATTACTGTTAGCAGCGGCTATGGCTGGCATTGTGTCGGGTTCTGCTTTTGCTGAAGATCAAGGCTCTGGCAAAATCAAATTCAAAGGTGTTGTTATTGACGCACCGTGCAGCATCGCACCAGACAGCGTTGATAAAGAAGTCGATCTGGGTGAAGTGACTACGGCCGTTATCAACGCCAACAAAAAATCCACGCCGGTTCCGGTCGATATTAATCTGGAAAACTGCCAGCTTGACGATCCGGCAGACGAAACCGACACGCCAATTACCAAAGTGGATGTGACCTTCACCAGCGCAGCGACAGACGCGACAGACACCAGCCTGATGAGTAACACCTATGCAAGTGGTGCGCAGAACGTGGGTGTACGTCTGCTGGATAATGCGGAGGCTGCTATCACGCTGGGAGAATCCAACGAGGTTGAGTTGCTGGCAGGATCAACCACCCAGACGCTGCATTTCAAAGCGGTTATGGAAGTCCCCACGGGTAAAACTGCGACGGCAGGCCAGGTTGAAGCCACGGCTAACTACGTCCTGTTGTACAAATAATTCTGTTACGTCACAGTATTAGCCGACTGGTAATTCATGCCGGTCGGCATCCTTTATATATTCGAGTAACAGGATGATGACATACAAATTACAATGGATAATCATCATTGCATCCCTGTTAATGACGAGACTTACCTCTGCCACTGAATTTAATATAAACGCCATCGATAAAGATCAGCGCGGCAGCGTCGATTTATCACGTTTTAAAGATCAAATATCGGTTACGCCGGGAAGCTATTTCGTTACCGTTTCAGTTAATGATATTCCGCTGGCAAATGGCTGGCTCCTTCGCTGGAGAGAAATAAATAACGCGGTTCAGGTGTGTATTCCTCCCGAACTGGCCGATACATTTGCGTTACAGGATGAGGTTCGTCACGCTTTGCCAGAAAAAGAGGGATGCGTTGATTTCGCCGCCAGACCAGACATCAGATTTACGTTTGAGCAAGATAGCCAATCCCTGAATGTGACGATCCCCCAGGCATGGCTGCAATACCGTGCGGTGGACTGGATGCCGCCATCCACCTGGGACAACGGCGTGCCGGGCGTACTGCTGGATTACAATCTTTTTGCCAGCCATTATCAGCCCAATAGCGGCAGCAGCAATAATAACGCCAATACCTATGGCACCGTCGGTGCGAACATGGGCGCGTGGCGCCTGCGAAGCGATTACCAGTACACGCGAAGCGATACTGAAACAGGCTCAGAGCAGGATGGCCGTTTTTCACGCATTTATATGTTCCGCCCTCTGCCCTCAATCGGAGCGAAACTGACGCTGGGTGAAACGGATTTCCAGTCCGCAATTTTTGACGCCTTTACCTATACCGGCGCATCGCTAATCAGCGAAGAACGTATGCTGCCATGGTCGCTGCGCGGCTATGCCCCGCAGATTACCGGGATAGCGCAAACCAACGCCACGGTGACCGTAAGCCTTGCCGATCGCGTGATTTACCAAAGTAAAGTGCCACCAGGCCCGTTTGTTATTCAGGATCTTAACCAGTCGGTTCAGGGCACGCTGGACGTCAAAGTCACGGAAGAGGACGGCCGCGTCAGCACCTTCCAGGTCTCTGCCGAGTCCGTGCCGTTTTTAACGCGCAAGGGTCAGGTTCGCTACAAGTTCGCGGCGGGTAAAGCGCGCCAGGGTGCCTCCCATGACGTTGAAGATAACGCCTTCATGAGCGGCGAATTTTCCTGGGGCATGCTGTCACACACCTCCCTGTATGGCGGCACGCTGACTGATGGCGACGGTTATCGTTCCGTCGCTGCCGGGATCGGCCAGAATATGGCCTGGCTGGGGGCGCTCTCTTTTGACGTCACGCAGGCCACCAGCCAGCTGCCACACCAGCGCAGTCAGACGGGTTACAGCTATCGCATTAACTACAGCAAGCGTTTCGATACCACCGGCAGTCAGCTTACGCTTGCCAGCTACCGCTACTCAGACCCCCAGTTTTTGAGCTACGCCCGCTACCTTGATTATGACGACGGTGACCGCCAGTCGGAGAAACAAACCCTGAGCGTGACGGCAAGCCAGTACATTTCAGCGTTATCCCTGAACCTGTACGTCAACATGCTGCGTCAGACATGGTGGAATGATTCACCTTCCACGACGACCGGCAGCATCACGGCGGGCTACAACTTTGATATGGGCCGCTGGAAGAACCTCGGCGTAACCCTGTCCTGGAGTAAAACGCATTACGATGAGGAAGACGAAAGTGACGATACTCAGTTCTATCTCTCGCTCAGCGTACCGCTCGATCCCGACCATCGTCTTAACTATGACCTGCGTAACAGCGACACGCTGAGTCATAACGTGTCGTGGTATGACACGTCGGATCGCAATAATACCTGGGGCGTTTCCGCAGGCGCGGAGAGCGGGAAGCCAGATTCCGGCGCGCAGGTCAGCGGGAATTATCAGCATTATTCTACGTACGGCGATCTCAATCTCTCAGGCAGCTATAAAGCTGACGAATATAACTCCCTCAGCGCGAGCTGGAGTGGTTCCTTCACCTCAACGGCGAAAGGCGCCGCGCTGCACCGGCGCAGCTACGGTAATGAACCTCGTGTGATGGTCAGCACCGACGGGGTAGGCAATATCCCGCTGAACATGTCGCGAGATGAGACCAACCGTTTTGGCATCGGCGTTTTACCGTCATTCTCCAGCTATTCCCCCTCCAGCGTGCAGGTCAATCTGAACAACCTCCCTGATGGCGTGGACGTAGACAACCGCGTCGTGACCTCAACCTGGACTGAGGGAGCCATTGGTTATCGTCAGATTGCCACGCGCGCAGGTAAGGACGTGACAGGCGTTCTGAGAATGTCATCAGGAGCGCCACCTCTCGGGGCGATTGTTCGCCTGGAAGCAAGCAATTTGCAGGTTGGGATGGTGGCCGATGAAGGCCGCGTCTGGCTGGCCGCCGTTGAGCCAGAACAGCAGTTTCGCGTGACATGGGGCGACAACCAACAGTGTCGCTTCTCGTTACCTTCTCACTTAGAAAACAGTATGCAGTTGATACTGCCGTGTCAGTAAGAAATCATCATGAAATTAACGCCGTTTAAAAGCCTGTGCCTGATGCTAACCAGCACAGCATTTGCTACCCACGCAGCCATTAATCTGGACCGCACGCGCATTGTTTTTCCAGAAAGCGACAAGGCCAGCAGCCTGAAAGTGGACAATCAGAGCAAGGTGCTACCTTATCTGGCGCTCTCCTGGATTGAAGATGAAAAGGGACAAAAAGAAGATACGCACTTTATGGCGCTTCCCCCCATTCAACGTATCGAAGCGGGCACCTCGTCGCAGATAAGGATTGTTAAACAAGCCGCTACTCGCCAGCTGCCAGGAGACAGGGAATCGCTGTTTTATTTCAACCTGCGTGAAGTACCGCCAAAAAACACCAGCGCCAGCGAGGAGCGCAGCGTGATGCAGGTAGCAATGCAGAGCCGAATTAAGCTGTTCTGGCGTCCAGAAGCGATTAGCAAAAAATCCGGCGAACTGACTGAAATGCGAATGGAAATTTCCGCCAACGCGAATGGGCTCACGGTCCACAACCCTACGCCGTACTACATCACGCTGGCGTGGCTGAGCAAAAATGCTAAAACCATGCTGCCGGGTTTTGACAGTCTGATGATTGCGCCTTTCGCCACGGCAACCGCGTCTACCGGCGATTACCACGGTAGTTATTACAGCATCGGCTATATCGACGATTACGGTGCCCTGAAAAAAGTCGACGTGCAGTGCACCGGAACGGCGCAATGTAAACTTACCGAACGGAAAATCGATAAAGATGCGAAAGCTCGCTAGTGTCCTGCTTACATTGCTGCTTTCAGCGCTACCTTTGGAAGATGCGATGGCGCTTAACTGTTATCTGGGTGGCTCTGGCGGTTCCGTCGAGGAGACAAAAACGATCTCCCCCTTTGCCATACCCAGCAACGCCCAAATTGGCCAAAAAATATGGGAGTCTGATGACATTAAGATTCCGGTGACGTGTGACAACAACGTCTCGAGCAATTTTAAGCCGGAAGATGTCTTTGCCTGGGTAAACCCTTATCCTGCCGCAACCGATCCCTACTATGAACTGGGCGTCACCTATGAAGGCATAGATTACGATGCCACAGGCCAGCCCAACGGCGTGGATACCCGCCAGTGCCTGGACAACAACAACATCACTATTTACACCCCTGCTCAAATCCGCCAGATGGGTTGGGAGAATCGCATTTGCTCTGGTAATCCGGATGATATCCATATTTCGCGCACGTTCGTCTCGCGATTACGACTTTTCGTGAGAATAAAGGCTGTGCCGCCGCATGGCTATGTCAGTTCGCTCAGCGATTACATCGTTGTGCAATTTGACGGTAAGGGTGGCGTTAATCAGATGGCCGACGCGAAGAACCTGAAGTATCACATCAACGGGCTGCAAAACATTACGGTCCTTGATTGCGGGGCGACGTTTAGCATTTACCCTGAGAATCAGGAGATCGACTTCGGCACCTTCAGTGCGCGCGACATTGTGAATCAGCAGAAGCGTATTCGCACGTTTTCAATTCGAACCACCAAAGTGCAGGATGCCCAGTGCTCGGACGGATTTAAGATGGACTCGTCATTTTACACAACCGAAACGCTCAGCGCAGACGACACCGCGGTACTGATAGGGAATGGGTTAAAGCTGCGTATTCTTAACGGAACGGAGCCTTACACATTCAACCAGTACAAGGAATACGCCGATTTTACGGGCGATATGATGAATCTTGAGCAAAACTACACGGCTGAACTTTCGCGGGATGAAGGAAAAGCGATTCAGTCCGGGCCGTTTGAAACCGTGGTACTGTTCAAAATTAACTACCACTAGAAACAAAAAAGCCGGGTTTCCCCGGCTTTTTCACATCAGCATGTTCAGCTGGCTTTACGCTCATGCGCCCGGCGGTATTCAACCAGATCTTCAATCGTCACCACTGGCATATTGTGCAGACGCGCAAAGGTGATGCACTCCGGCGCGCGCGCCATGGTGCCATCATCGTTGGTCAGTTCGCACAGCACGCCTGCGGGTTTGAAGCCAGCCAGCGTCACCAGATCGATGGTCGCTTCGGTATGACCACCACGGGTCAGCACGCCGCCCGGCTGCGCGCGCAGCGGGAAGACATGACCAGGGCGGTGCAGATCGGAGGGTTTTGCACCATCAGCAATCGCTGCACGCACGGTAGTCAGGCGGTCAGCCGCCGACACCCCGGTGGTGACGCCATGTGCCGCTTCAATGGTCACGGTGAAGCCGGTACCAAAGGCGCTGGTGTTGTTTTCAACCATCATCGGCAGATCAAGCTGCTGGCGACGGTCTTCGGTGATGCACAGGCATACGATGCCGCTACCGTGACGGATGGTCAGCGCCATCTGCTCAACGGTCATGTTCTCGGCGGCAAAAATCATGTCGCCTTCGTTTTCACGGTTTTCATCGTCAAGCACCATCACACCGCGGCCTTCGCGCAGTGCATCCAGTGCATGTTCAACACGTTGAGTTGAAGTGCCAAAAGAGGAAAGTAGCGTCTGATTCATGGTAAAAAAACCTCATTAACTTTATGGTTACCAGAATCAGGGCAGTCTTAGGAGCGCCGTACAAGCGGCAAAAAAATAACGTGAGCGGGCCTTGCCCGACTGGATCGTTACTCTCTCCCATCCGGACTCTAACCGTCGGCCCCGGAATTACACCGGATCTGCTGACCTTTGAGAATTCACCCAAAGCGCTCGCGGGCTTTCAGCGTTAAGCTGATTTACCGCCGGTGGGGAATTTCGCCCCGCCCTGAGAATAAGCGAGATAACTATAACGCTATTGATTACCCTGGGCAATGCATAAGCTTCAAACAATTTTGTTTAACCCGCGGCATGACGCGCTACAATAGGCACTAACACCTTTTCATCAAGGGAAACGACAATGATTGACCCAAAGAAAATTGAGCAGATCGCGCGTCAGGTTCATGAGTCCATGCCGAAAGGTATTCGTGAGTTTGGTGATGACGTTGAGAAGAAAATTCGCCAGACGTTGCAGGCACAGTTGGTTCGCCTTGATTTAGTCAGCCGCGAAGAGTTTGACGTGCAGACGCAGGTGCTGCTGCGCACCCGCGAGAAGCTGGCGCTGCTGGAACAGCGTCTGAGCGAGCTGGAGAGCCGCAATGCGCCGGAAGAGGTGAAGCCAGCGCCAGCTATTCCACCGGTGGATGACCAGGCATAGTGCGGCCTGTTGTGCCCGGTGGCGGCTACGCCTTACCGGGCCTACATGAACGCGTAGGTCGGGTAAGGCGCAGCCGCCACCCGACATAAAAAAACGGGCCAACTGGCCCGTTTTTTACTGACTGTCTTTCTGGATCTTCTTAATGATGTTAGTGGTTGAACACCCGTCCTCAAAGTTGAGCACCATCACTTCACCGCCATTCGCCCAGACCTCTTCGCTACCTGCGATTTGCTCTGGCTTGTAATCACCGCCCTTCACCAGCAGGTCAGGCAGAATTCCGGCAATCAGGCGCTGCGGAGTGTCTTCTTCAAATGAGACCACCCAGTCCACCGCTTCCAGCGCGCCGAGCACTATCATGCGCTGCTCCAGCGGGTTCACCGGACGCGTTTCACCCTTCAGTCGTTTGGTTGAGGCATCGCTGTTGACCGCCACAATCAGGCGGTCGCCCAGCTTGCGCGCATTCGCCAGATACGAGACATGACCCGCATGCAGGATGTCGAACACGCCGTTCGTCATCACCACTTTTTCACCGCGTTTGCGCGCGGCGGCAACGGCCACTTTCAGCTCGTCTTCGGTCATGACGCCAAAGCCGGTATCCGCACGCCCACGCACCGCATTTTCCAGCTCGATTGGCGAAACGGTGGAGGTTCCGAGTTTACCGACGACCACGCCCGCCGCGGCGTTCGCGAAGTAGCACGCTTCTTCCAGGGAGTTCCCCGCCGCCAGCGTCGCTGCCAGCACGCCGATCACCGTATCACCGGCACCGGTCACGTCGTACACTTCCTGCGCCTGAGTTGGCATATGCAGCGGCGCCTTGCCCGGTTGCAGCAGCGTCATGCCCTGTTCGGAACGGGTCACCAGCAGCGCAGACAGCTCGAAATCAGCGATGATTTTCATGCCGCGCTCAACCAGCTCTTCTTCAGTTTTGCACTTGCCCGCCACCGCTTCAAACTCAGAGAGGTTGGGCGTCAGGAGGGTTGCGCCGCGATAGCGCTCAAAATCGGTGCCTTTCGGGTCGATCAGCACCGGAACGCTGGCTTTGCGCGCCAGCTGGATCATGGTCTGCACGCTCGCCAGCGCACCTTTGGCATAATCAGACAGCACCAGCGCGCCGATATTGCCCAGCGCCTGGCTAATGCGCTCATGCAGCGGCTCAGGATCAACGCCTTCGAACCCTTCTTCAAAGTCGAGGCGGATCAGCTGCTGGTTACGCGACAGCACGCGCAGCTTGGTGATGGTTGGGTGGGTCGGAACAGAAACGAAGTCGCACTTCACGTTCACGTCCGCCAGCGACTGGCTCAGCGCACGCGCCGCATCGTCAATGCCGGTCAGGCCCACCAGCCGCGAATGCGCGCCCAGCGAGGCTATGTTCATCGCCACGTTTGCCGCGCCGCCTGGACGTTCTTCAATGGTGTCGACCTTAACTACCGGCACCGGCGCTTCCGGAGAGATACGGCTGGTCGGCCCATACCAGTAGCGATCCAGCATCACATCCCCGACAACCATAACTCCAGCACGTTCAAACTCTGGCAGTGTTACTTTCATTCCTGACTCCAGAAAGATTCACAATTTGCGCGCGATAATATCACACTTGTTTTGTTACGCACGGTTCCACCAGCCACTTCTGCCAGCTTGCGGTCACCTGCGCGCGTTCATCGGTGAAACCGTCCAGCGCCACATGGCCCGGCTGTTCCTGTAAGGCCAGATGGTGCAGCTCGTCACGCAGCGTGGTGTAGGCGCGGGTTAATGCCTGCGCCTCCTGCTCATCCATAATGTCGTTCTGCGCCAGCAGTTCCAGTATGCGCACGTTATCCGACCAGCGGGTCAGCTTCGGCTTATCGTGCGCGTGCAACAGCACCAGATACTGAGTGATAAACTCAATATCGGTAATCCCGCCCTCATCAGCTTTGATATCAAAGCGATCGCGATGTTTGTTGCCAAGGTGCGCGCGCATTTTCTCACGCATTTCCCGCACTTCGGTTTGCAGCGTACAGCCTTCGCGCGGGGTCGTCATGACCGCCTTGCGGATCGCATCGAACTGCGTTTTGAGCTGCGGATCGCCGTACACCACGCGGGCGCGCACCAGCGCCTGATGCTCCCACGTCCAGGCTTCGTTCTTCTGATAGTCGGCGAAAGCCTCCGTGGAGGTAACCAGCATGCCTGCCGCGCCGGACGGGCGCAGACGCGCATCCACTTCATACAGAATGCCGGATGAGGTGCGAGTGCTGAACAGGTGCATGATGCGCTGGGCCAGGCGCAGGTAGAACTGCCGCCCGTCGATTTCACGCTCACCGTCGGTCATCACGTCAACCGGACAGTCGTGGAGGAAAATCAGATCCAGATCGGAGCTGTAGCCCAGCTCCCAGCCGCCCAGCTTGCCGTAACCCACCACCGCAAAACCGCGGCCTTCACGGTCAGCAAGGTGCTTCGGCTGCCCGTAGCGGGCCACCATCTGCACCCACGCCTGGTGGACCACCGCGTCGATGATCGCTTCCGCCAGCCAGGTTAAGTGATCGCTCACTTTCATTACCGGCAGGGTACCGGCGATATCTGCCGCCGCCACGCGCAACATCTGTGCCTGCTTAAACTGACGCAGCGCCTCAAGCTGTTGCTCTTCGTCCTCTTCCGGCACGCGCAGCAGATACTGACGCAGCTCGTCGCGGTAAGCATCCGTCGCCGTCGGCTGATAGAGCGTATTCGGGTCGAGCAGTTCGTCGAGCAGCAGCGGATAACGCGCCAGCTTGTTCGCCACCATCGGGGAGGCGGCGCAAAGGGAAATCAGATGCTTCAGCGCGCCGGGAAACTCACTTAACAGTTCAAGGTAGGTGGTACGCGTGACGATCCCGCTCAGGAGCGGCATCATGCGCGACAGCGGCACCGGCGCATCCTCGCGGGAGCAGACATCGCTCAGCAGATGCGGCATCAGATGATCCAGCACCTGACGACCGCGCGGGCCAATGGCGCGTTTGTTCAGTTCGAGACGGAAATCAGCAATCAACGCCACCACGCGATGGCGGGCATCGTCGCTTAAGTGCGCCAGCACCGGCGTGGTGTCATCTTCCTGAAGCGCGTCCTGCCACAGTTCGCGCCAGTGCTCGGAGAGCGCATCGTCCTGCGATTCACTTTCGTCGTCGCCGATCAGATCGTTAAAGATGCGGCGCACGCCCGCCATATGCGCTTCCAGCCGTTCCGTCAGCGCCGCCCAGTCATCCACCCGCATCCCCCAGGCCAGACGCGCCCGGTTCAGCTCATCGCCCGGTAACGTCTGGGTCTGTTCGTCGTTGATACTTTGCAGCAAATTTTCCAGACGACGCAGGAAGAGATAAGCGTCACGCAGCGTTTGCGCATCGCCTTCCGGCAGCAGATGCAGCTGATCGATAGCGCTTAGCGTTGGCAGCAGCGAGCGGGATTGCAGAGAAGGTTCGCGCCCGCCGCGTATCAGCTGGAAGACCTGGACGATAAATTCGATCTCACGAATGCCGCCCGCGCCGAGCTTGATGTTGTCCTTCAGGCCACGGCGACGCACCTCGCGGGCAATCATCCCTTTCATATTTCGCAGGGACTGGATCACGCTAAAGTCGATGTAGCGGCGGAACACGAACGGGCGCAGCATGGCGCGCAGCTCGTTGGCGTAGGCATCGTCGCTGTCGCCCATGATCCGCGCTTTGACCATCGCGTAACGCTCCCAGTCGCGCCCCTGCTCCTGGTAATAATCTTCCAGCGCGGCAAAGCTCAGCACCAGTGGCCCGCTATCGCCAAACGGACGCAGACGCATGTCCACGCGGTAGACAAAACCATCCTGGGTGGGCTGATCCAGCGCCTTAATCAGCCGCTGGCCGAGGCGGGTAAAGAACTGGGCGTTGTCCAGCTCGCGACGACCGCCGCGCGTGGTGCCGTTCTCCGGCCAGGCAAAAATCAGGTCGATGTCTGAGGAAAAATTGAGCTCGCAGCCGCCCAGCTTGCCCATCCCCAGTATCAACAGCGGTTGCGGAACCCCGTCTTCGCTGCACGGCGTGCCCCACTCTTTACAGCAGGCGGCGTAGAGCCAATCCCGCGCGGCGACGATCAGCGTCTGCGCCAGCTCGCTCAACTGCTGCAAGGTGCTCTCTTCACTCACCAGCTCCAGCG
The DNA here is from genome assembly GCF_049236805.1 of Enterobacter cloacae complex sp. XAL002. Lineage (NCBI taxonomy): Bacteria > Pseudomonadati > Pseudomonadota > Gammaproteobacteria > Enterobacterales > Enterobacteriaceae > Enterobacter > Enterobacter cloacae complex sp. XAL002. Next base: position 52,136 of record NZ_JBMKJN010000018.1, on the reverse strand, counting down.
CCTGCGCCCAGGCAATGCGTACCATCACCCGGCGGCGGAACTGACGCAGAACGCGCATCAGCGTGGGTTCATCTGCCACCTCTGCCAGCGCGGTTTGCAGCCAGCCAGCATAATGCCGCCACTCGTCAGCCTGCGGCGGCGCGCTTTCCAGCGCTGCCAGCCAGTCCGGGTTAGCGCTGACGCTCTCCTGCACAAAATCACTGAACGTGAGCACGCTTTTCGCCTGCTCGCTTAACGATGACGCGGGTAACGACTCAGGCAGGCGTTCACAAACGGTCTGCCAGTGCTGCTGTAACTGCGAAGAAAGCGGCATATCAGGGGTTCCTTGCCAGAATTAACGTTTTCCGCTGTGCAGCCAGTACGGATCCTGCGAAATGGCCTCGTTGCGGAAATGCTCGATCTCAATCTGCTGACGGGTCTCGATGGCATGCTTAAGCCCCTGCCAGTTCTCCAGCCAGGCCTGCGCCTTCACGCCCTCATACGCACCTGACAGCAGCAACATGCTGTCGATGTTACGCGCCAGGCGGGGAAGCTGATCGCCATACTGGTCGCCCAGCGGATGCGCGAAGGTGGTTCGCAGCTCGGCCGCGTGACGGGAGAGGTGGATATCCGCAAAACGTTTGAAGTTTTCCGCGATTTTAGTCTGCCCTTTCGCATCGAGGAAAATGCGCCAGCCGCGCGTCACCAGAAATTCGGTCAACGCCAGTTTCGCGCTGGCGTTTTGCGAGCTGTAGATCGCCGTTTGTGCCGACACGTCAGAAAGCATCAGCGTTTCGGTTTGAGTGAGCAGATCACGTAAGTGAGCGCTGGCTTTACGCGGTACAATACCGCCGAACAGCGCCAGGGTGTGACGCACCAGCCCCATAGCAGCGAGCACCTGTTTTTTGGCATTTTTCACGTTACGCGCCCACAGCTCCTCGTGGTACTGCCACTGAGAGAGCGCCAGCTCCAGCGCCGCTTCCATGCCCTGCTCAACGGAGGCTTTCGGCACAACGCGCAGAATCGGGGTTTCTCGCAGCACGCGCGGCGCATTCCCGGCGGCCAGGTGATAGCCGCGCGCCGCTTTACTCAGGCTGCCCTGACGCAGGCCAGGCTGGTTTACCAGCTTGCGCGCCAGCTTCAGCACGTCGCTCGCATCGCCTTCCAGCAGTTCAAGCTCCAGCTCGCAGATCGGCTCCTGCTCTTCACCAGCCTTAATTTCACCCCGATCAAACGCGATCTCAATGCGGCTCTTGCCTTCCGTCACCAGCCATTTCTCGCGCCAGAAATCGGTGCTGAACAGCGGTTGCGCCTCTGCCGACAGCGTTGCGGGTAGCGTCCCTTCCGGCCACACTTCCGCCGGAAAACGATCCAGCTCAAGTTCTGGCTTACTGATGTCGATATTGTATTCCGGACGCTGGTGCAAACCGCCCACCACGCGACCGGCGATTTTCATCGTCATCTCGTAGCGCCCGTTCGCACCACGGATGCGCAGGCCCATATCGTGGCTGCGCAGCCAGTTGTCCGGCGTTTCGTAATAGATGTTGAGCAGCTGTACGGGTTCATGGTGCTCGCCGGACAGCGTGTTCAGATGCTGGCGGAGCGCGTCAGCGCTGTCTTTTTCGACGATAAACTTTAATTCGATCTCTTGTGCCATAGCCTTGTACTTTTGCGTGCGTCACAGACGCGTCGATGAAGGCGAACTTCCTCGCCATTTGTTTGTCAGTACATAGTATTTTGCGCCAAATTGCCACGCAATGAGCAATTTGACGGGCGTAAAAGTTTAAAGCGGTGGAAATCATGACACAGATGATTCCGATTGATGATGAATCCTTTGCGTAGCGACACTGATACCACTACTATCGTTCCACTTTTTATGAAAATAACGACTGATATGCTTAAATTACGCCTGATTGGACTTACTTTACTCGCTTTAAGCGCCGCAACCGCGGTCCACGCTGAAGAGAAACGTTACGTTTCTGATGAACTGAATACCTGGGTACGCAGCGGCCCTGGAGACAATTATCGCCTCGTGGGTACGGTAAATGCCGGCGAGGAAGTGACTCTGCTGCAAACTAACGCAGACACCAATTACGGTCAGGTTCGTGACAGCTCTGGCCGCACCTCATGGATCCCGCTGAAAGAGCTAAGCACAGTGCCAAGCCTGCGCACCCGCGTGCCGGATCTGGAAAATCAGGTGAAAACCCTGACCGATAAGCTGAACAACATTGACGGTACCTGGAACCAGCGCACCGCAGAGATGCAGCAGAAAGTGGCGCAAAGCGACAGCGTGATCGCCGGTCTGAAAGACGAAAATCAGAAGCTGAAAAACGAGCTGATCGTCGCACAGAAGAAAGTAAACGCCGCTAATCTACAGCTGGATGACAAACAACGCACCATCATCATGCAGTGGTTTATGTATGGCGGCGGCGTACTGGGCGTCGGTCTGGTGCTGGGTCTGGTGCTTCCTCACCTTATCCCAAGCCGTAAACGTAAAGACCGCTGGATGAACTAACTCGTCTTCTCTGCCACACTTACGTATCATCTTGCGAAAAGAGAAAACGGGAGTGTTGGCGTGAAGAGTTATCTGGTCGGTGGTGCGGTACGTGATGCGTTATTAGGTCTGCCGGTCAAAGATAAAGATTGGGTCGTGGTCGGTGCCACGCCCGAAGCGATGATTGACGCGGGCTACCAGCAGGTAGGCCGCGATTTTCCTGTGTTCCTCCATCCGAAAAGCCGCGAAGAGTACGCCCTGGCGCGTACCGAACGGAAATCGGGTTCCGGTTATACCGGCTTCACCTGCTATGCCGCGCCGGATGTCACGCTGGAGCAGGACTTACTGCGCCGCGATCTCACCATTAACGCCCTGGCGCAGGACGAAAACGGACATATCATCGACGCCTACGGCGGCCAGAACGATCTGCGCGATCGTCTTTTACGCCATATTTCCCCCGCCTTTTCTGAAGATCCGCTTCGCGTACTGCGCGTGGCGCGTTTTGCCGCCCGTTATGCCCATCTGAGCTTCCGTATCGCCGACGAGACGATGGCGCTGATGACGGCCATGACCGACGCGGGCGAGCTGGAACACCTGACGCCAGAACGCGCCTGGAAAGAGACCGAAAACGCCCTGACCACCCGCAACCCACAGGTCTTTTTCCAGGTTCTGCGCGACTGCGGGGCGCTGAAAGTGCTGTTCCCGGAAATAGACGCGCTGTTTGGCGTGCCCGCCCCGGCGAAATGGCACCCGGAAATTGATACCGGCATTCACACCCTGATGACGCTTAGCATGGCCGCTATGCTCAGCCCTGAAGTGGACGTGCGCTTTTCCACCCTCTGCCATGACCTCGGCAAAGGTTTAACGCCAAAGGAGTTGTGGCCACGCCACCACGGGCACGGTCCGGCTGGCGTAAAGCTGGTTGAAGGGCTTTGCCAGCGCCTGCGCGTGCCGAATGACATTCGCGATCTGGCAAAACTGGTCGCCGAGTTCCACGACCTGATCCACACCTTTCCGATCCTGAAACCCGCCACCATCGTCAGGCTGTTCGATAACATCGACGCCTGGCGCAAGCCGCAGCGCGTGGAGCAAATTGCGCTGACCAGCGAAGCGGACGTGCGCGGCCGTACCGGGTTTGAAGCGTCCGATTATCCGCAGGGTCGTTTGCTGCGCGAGGCGTGGGAAATCGCAAAAGCGGTGCCAACGAAAGAGGTGGTGGAGGCAGGGTTTAAAGGCCCGGAGATCCGCGAAGAGCTGACGAAACGGCGGATTGATGCGGTTGCGGCGTGGAAGGAAAAACGTTGCCCTCAGCCGAAAGACTGAGGGCGGTCGGTCATCAGAAGAAGACCACGTACACGGCAGCCGCGACGATAAAGCGGTAGATCGCGAACGGAATAAACGAGATACGCTTAATCAGTTGCAGGAAGGTTTTGATGGCAATCAGCGCCACGATAAAGGCGGTGATAAAGCCCACGGCGAACATCGGAATGTCGCCTACGGTCAGGAAGCCGATGCTTTTGTAGAGATCCAGTGCGGTGGCGCCCATCATCATCGGTACCGCCAGCAGGAACGAGAACTCAGACGCCGCGTAACGGCTCACGCCCATCAGCATCCCGCCGGAAATGGTTGCCCCTGAACGGGAGAAGCCCGGCCACAGCGCCAGACACTGGAAGCAGCCAATCATAAACGCCTGGCGATACGTCATATCGTCCAGACCTTCTGCACGCGGGGTTTTTGGCTTCAGTACTTCGGCGGCAATCAGCAGGAAGCCGCCGACAACCAGCGCGTACATCACGTTAATCGGGTTGAAAAGCGATTTTATGGTGTCGTGGAACACCAGCCCCAGCACCACCGCCGGGATCATCCCCAGCAGAATATGAATCAGCGTCAGGCGCCCCTTGCCCTCTCCTTCACGCTGCGGTAAACGCCCGAAGTGGATGCCGATCAGACCAAACAGACGACGCCAGAACATGACGACCACCGCCAGAATAGAGCCCAGTTGAATCACCACCTCAAACGTCTTTGCGGTATCGCCTTCAAAGCCCAGGAGATGGCCAACGATAATCATATGGCCCGTACTGGACACCGGCAAAAACTCCGTCAATCCTTCGACCACACCCAGAATTGCCGCCACCAGCAGCGAGTGCATATCGCTCATCTATAAACCCCTAAAAAGATATAAAAAAACGGTGTCCCACGCGGACAACCGTGAAAGATACAGCTTTAAGACCGATATAACCTAAAATGGTTTAGCAATTATGACGTTAAATCTTTCCTTTCAGATTTGTGCCACGCTCGATAATCACGCCCACATTGGCGGCGCGCGCCACCGCGCCCGGCTTGCTTAGTTTGATGCGCACCCACGGGGAGTTAAATTTGCTCAGTAGCAGGTCTGCTACCTCTTCCGCCACGCGTTCCACCAGCGCAAATCGTTGCCCTTCCACGTGGCCGATGACCGCTTCACTGATGTCGGCGTAGCTCAGACAGTCATTCACATCATCGCTTTTTGCTGACTTGCGGTTATCCCAGCCCATTTCGATATCGAACACCAGTTTCTGCTCGATGGTCTGTTCCCAGTCGTAAACACCAATTGTGGTGATTACCGAAAGTTGCTCTATAAATACAATATCCATCACGACCTGCCTGCTTTTTGGCTAAACCGGATACCACTTCCGGCGAATTATGCGTATTATCCACAGATGCTGAGAATACAGATACATTTTCAAAACGGAACAGCGTTATGAGTGCAATCGCGCCTGGAATGATTATCCTCGCCTACCTTTGCGGCTCAATCTCCAGCGCCATTCTGGTCTGCCGCATCGCCGGGTTGCCTGACCCGCGTGAAAGTGGTTCCGGGAATCCGGGGGCGACCAATGTACTACGAATTGGCGGCAAGGGAGCAGCCGTAGCGGTTTTGATTTTTGATGTTCTGAAAGGAATGCTCCCCGTCTGGGGTGCGTATGCGCTGGGCGTCACACCCTTCTGGCTGGGGCTGATTGCTATCGCCGCCTGCGTCGGCCATATCTGGCCCGTTTTCTTTGGTTTTAAAGGCGGTAAAGGCGTTGCAACCGCGTTTGGCGCGATTGCGCCGATCGGCTGGGATCTCACTGGCGTGATGGCGGGCACCTGGCTGCTGACCATCCTGCTGAGCGGCTATTCATCGCTGGGCGCCATCGTCAGCGCGCTGATCGCTCCGTTTTATGTCTGGTGGTTCAAACCGCAGTTTACCTTCCCGGTATCGATGCTCTCGTGCCTGATCCTGCTGCGTCATCATGACAACATTCAGCGCCTGTGGCGTCGCCAGGAAACCAAGATCTGGACGAAGCTCAAGCGTAAAAAGAAAGACGCTCAGTAAACCGTTCGTTATGCCTTATAACCAAATGTGATTTTTGTCCCCTTCTGCCTGTGGTAACTGTTAGGTACACAACACAACCACATAAAAGAAAATGGCAGAAATCACAGACACAACTCCCCTCCCAACGGCAGGAAACACCCCGGATGGCGACATCAAGTGGGTACGCAGCGCATCGGACGTTTCACGTCTCGTTAATGACGGCTCTCAGGGCCGGGCCAATGCCCGCATCGTGGTCGGTATCGCGCTCGGGGGAATTTTTCTCGATGCCTACGATCTCGGCGCGCTGGCATTCGGCATCAAAGACATCACCCGCGAATTTAACCTGACGCCCGCTGGTACCGGCATGGTGGCTTCAGCCATTACCTTTGGTGCCATTGTCGGGGCGCTGCTTGGCGGCTATCTTACGGATAAAATCGGGCGCTACCGCGTCTTTATGGCCGACATGGTGTTCTTTGTCGTCGCCGCTATCGCCTGTGCGCTGGCTCCGAACGAATATGTGCTGGCGGGCGCACGCTTTGTGATGGGTCTTGGCGTCGGGATCGACCTTCCCGTGGCGATGGCGTTTCTCAGCGAGTTCGCCAGGCTGAAAGGCCCGGGGAATAAAGCCTCCAGCGTGGCGATGTGGTGCCCCACCTGGTATGCGGCCATCAGCATCTCTTATCTTCTGGTGCTCTTCTTCTACGCCGTGCTGCCGGAAGGCCACAGCGACTGGCTCTGGCGTCTGATCCTTGGCTTCGGCGCGGTGCCCGCGCTGGTGATTATCGCCATCCGCAGCCGCTATATGAGCGAATCCCCGGTCTGGGCGGCGAATCAGGGCAATCTGAAGGAGGCGGCGACTATCCTGCGGCAGTCGTACAACATTAATGCCCACGTGCCGCAGGATGCGCTTGACCAGCCCGTGCCGGTGGTCAATAAGGCAAAATGGTCGAACTACCTGAATCTGTTCCGCGGTATCTATCTGCGGCGTACCACGCTCGCCACGCTGCTGTCGGTCGTCTCCTCGTTCGCCTATAACGCCGTAGCCTTTGGCCTGCCGGTGATCATCTCCAGCTTCTTTGTGCAGTCGATGCTGACCACCATTCTGATCTCGCTGGCGCTTAACCTGCTGTTTGCGTTTGTCGGCGGGCTGCTGGCAGTGCGCTATGTTCCGCGCTTCGGCGCGTGGCGAATGTCACTGGCGGGTTACGCCTGCCAGCTGGTGGCGCTGCTCGGTCTGGCGCTGATTGGCCGCCCTGACGGGGCCACGGAAGGCGTGGTCGCCGTCGCGATGCTGGCGCTGTTCCTGTTTGGCCAGGGTTTTGGTCCAGGTGCGCACACCATGACGTTTGCCTCCCTGAGCTACCCGACCTCGCTGCGCGGCGTGGGCGTGGGGCTTAACCAGACGCTGATGCGCAGCAGTTCAACGCTGTCACTGTTTCTGTTCCCGCTACTGGTCGCATCGCTGGATACCGCCGTGTTCTGGGTGATTGCGCTGGCGCCGTTTATCGGCCTGGTATCGCTGCTGGCGATCCGCTGGGAGCCGTCGGGGTATGATGTGGATGCAGAGGATTATCGCTAGCCTTTCTTGCCGGGTGTCGCTGCGCTTACCCGGCCTACACTACTGAAACCGGCTCACATGAGCCGGTTTTTTATCCATAAGCGACTCATATGACAGCCTTCATTTCCGCCAGGGCATACTGAAACGTATCTCGATAGTGCGGAAGTGGAAGCACCATGTTAGCAACTCAGGTCACTGATAATTCATACAAAGGCTGGCAGGCCACGCTTGCCCTCCAGTTTTGTTATACCCCTGAAAAAACCCTCCTCCATTCCGCGCGTCACACCGGGCCGCTCACCGTTCAGCGCCCGTTTTACCCTGAAGGCGAGACCTGCCATCTTTACCTGCTGCATCCACCAGGCGGGATTGTGGGCGGGGATACGCTGGATATTTCCGTGCGGCTCGACGCCAAAAGCCATGCCCTCATCACCATGCCCGGCGCCAGCAAGTTCTATCGCAGCAGCGGCCCGCAGGCCTGTCTGAATCAGCATTTTTACCTCGACGAAGAGGCCACGCTGGAGTGGCTGCCGCAGGACACCATAATTTTCCCCGGCGCTAACGCCGCGCTGCGTTCCGTCTTCCACCTTAAGGCCACCAGCACGCTGCTGGCGTGGGAGCTGTACTGTCTGGGCCGTCCGGTGATAAACGAATCCTTCAGCCACGGCACGCTGGAGAGCCGCCTTGAGGTGTGGGTGGATGGCGAGCCGCGTTTGATTGAGCGACTGCATCTTAGCGATGGCGATCTGTCGCCCGTCGCAGGCCATCCGTGGGTCGGCACGCTGCTGTTCTACCCGGCCCGGGAAGCACATCTTGATACAGTGCGCGAGCGGCTCGCCCCGCTGGAAAACTTTGGCGGGGCGACGCTCACCGACGACCTGCTGTCGGTGCGTTTTCTCTCCCACGACAACCTCATTTGCCAGCGGGTGATGCGCGATATCTGGCAGTCGCTTCGCCCGCTTTTAACCCCCAAAACCGCCTGTTCGCCGCGTATCTGGCAGACATAAGAGAAACGCTATGGAACTGACTCCCAGAGAAAAAGACAAGCTGTTGCTGTTCACCGCCGCGCTGGTTGCCGAACGCCGCCTCGCGCGCGGGGTAAAGCTCAACTACCCGGAATCGGTCGCGCTGATCAGCGCCTTTATTATGGAAGGCGCGCGCGATGGCGAAACCGTCGCCTCGCTGATGGAAGCCGGCCGCCACGTCCTGACGCGCGATCAGGTGATGGAGGGCGTGCCGGAGATGATCCCGGATATCCAGGTGGAAGCCACCTTCCCGGACGGATCCAAGCTCGTCACCGTCCACAATCCGATCGTGTAAGGAGCGCGTGATGATCCCAGGCGAAGACAGGATCCAGTCCGGCAACATTGCGCTCAACGTCGGGCGCGAAACCCGAAGTGTGATCGTGGAAAACCACGGCGACAGGCCGATCCAGGTCGGCTCGCATTACCACTTTTACGAGGTCAACCCGGCGTTGAAATTCGATCGCGAAGCCACCCGAGGTTACCGACTCAACATCCCGGCCGGTACTGCCGTGCGCTTCGAGCCCGGCCAGAAGCGGGAAGTGGCGCTGGTGCAGGTGACGGGCGCGCAGCGCATTTTCGGTTTTCGCGGCGAGGTCATGGGCGAGGTGAAACATGGCTGAGATTTCACGCCAGGCGTATGCCGATATGTTCGGCCCCACTACCGGGGATAAAGTGCGGCTGGCCGACAGCGAGCTGTGGATCGAAGTGGAGGACGATCTCACGATCTACGGCGAAGAGGTTAAATTCGGCGGCGGAAAAGTGATCCGCGACGGCATGGGACAGGGGCAGATGACCGCCGACGACTGCGTGGATCTGGTGCTCACCAACGCGCTGATTGTCGATCACTGGGGGATTGTGAAAGCGGATATCGGCATAAAAGATGGGCGGATCTTCGCCGTCGGCAAAGCCGGAAACCCGGACATTCAGCCCGGCGTGACGATCCCGATTGGCGCGGCAACGGAGGTGATCGCCGCCGAAGGGAAGATCGTCACCGCTGGCGGGATCGACACCCACATCCACTGGATCTGTCCGCAGCAGGCGGAAGAGGCGCTGGTCTCCGGCGTCACCACCATGATCGGCGGCGGCACCGGCCCTGCGGCAGGTACAAACGCCACCACCTGCACGCCGGGGCCGTGGTATATCGCCCGCATGTTGCAGGCCGCCGATACGCTGCCGGTGAATATTGGCCTGCTGGGCAAAGGGAACGGTTCAAACCCGGACGCGCTGCGCGAGCAGATCGCGGCTGGCGCCATCGGGCTTAAGATCCACGAAGACTGGGGCGCGACGCCTGCGGCAATCAACTGCTCGCTGGAGGTCGCTGAAGAGATGGATATTCAGGTGGCGCTGCACAGCGACACGCTGAACGAGTCCGGTTTTGTCGAAGACACGCTGGCCGCCATCGCCGGGCGCACCATCCACACCTTCCACACCGAAGGGGCGGGCGGCGGCCATGCGCCGGATATCATCACCGCCTGCGCGCACCCGAATATTTTGCCCTCCTCCACCAACCCGACGCTGCCCTACACGGTGAATACCATCGACGAGCACCTGGACATGCTGATGGTCTGTCACCATCTCGACCCGGATATCGCAGAGGACGTGGCGTTTGCGGAATCCCGTATTCGTCGGGAAACCATCGCCGCCGAAGACGTGCTGCACGATATCGGCGCGTTCTCGCTCACCTCGTCAGATTCACAGGCCATGGGCCGCGTGGGGGAAGTGATTATCCGCACCTGGCAGGTGGCGCACCGCATGAAGGTGCAGCGCGGCGCACTGCCGGAAGAGACAGGCGAGAACGACAACTTCCGCGTGAAGCGCTATGTCGCCAAATACACCATTAATCCGGCTCTTACCCACGGCATCGCCCATGAGGTCGGTTCTATTGAGGCGGGCAAGCTGGCGGACCTGGTGGTCTGGTCCCCGGCGTTCTTCGGCGTCAAGCCCGCCACCATCGTCAAAGGTGGGATGATCGCCTGCGCACCGATGGGCGATATCAACGCCTCGATCCCCACGCCGCAGCCGGTGCATTACCGCCCGATGTTTGGATCGCTGGGCGCCGCGCGCCACGCCACGCGGCTGACGTTTATCTCGCAGGCCGCTGATGCCAGCGGCATTCCGCAGCGGCTCGGATTGCAAAGCGCCACGGCGGTGGTGAAAGGCTGCCGGACGGTGAAAAAGGCGGACATGATCCACAACGCTCTGCAACCGAACATCACCGTCGACTCGCAAACCTACGAGGTGCGCGTCGACGGCGAACTGATTACCAGCGAACCGGCTGACGTTCTGCCGATGGCACAACGCTATTTCCTGTTTTGAGGAGTGATGATGATTTATCTGACCCAACGCCTGGACCACGCGCACCCGATTACCTCCAGCGTCACGCTGCCGATTGACGTGCGGGTGAAAAGCCGCGCCCGCGTGGCGCTGAACGACGGTCGCGAAGCCGGGCTAATGCTGCCGCGCGGCCTGTTGCTGCGCGGGGGCGACCTGCTGACTACCGACGATGGCAGCGAAGTGATCGAAGTGATCGCCGCCCCGGAGTCGGTTTCCGTGGTGCGCTGTGCCGACCCGTTCCTGCTCGCCCGCGCCTGTTATCACCTGGGCAACCGCCACGTACCGCTGCAAATCATGCCCGGCGAACTGCGCTACCACCACGATCACGTTCTCGACGACATGCTACGTCAGTTCGGGCTGGAGGTGGCCTTCGCCAGCCTGCCCTTTGAACCGGAAGCGGGCGCTTACACCAGCGATGCCCACAGCCATGGCCACTCCCACGCTCATTCACATTAAGGACTCATCATGCGTAAATATTTGCCGTTGTTTCTGCTGGCCTTTTCCGTTCCGGCGCTTGCCCATCCCGGGCACGGAACCGACAGCTTTCAGGCAGGTTTTCTCCATCCGCTGACCGGGCTGGATCACCTGCTGATGCTGACGGGGGCTGGCGTGCTGTCCGCCCTGAGCGGCCGCAAGCTGCTGCTGCCGTTAGCAACGCTCGGCATGATGCTGGCTGGCGCCGTTGCGGGCAGCCTGCTCGGCGGCTTTAGCGGCATGGAGATGCTGATTATCGCCTCGCTGGCGGTCTGCGGCGTGATAATGTTTAAGACTGAAAATCGCCTGCTGCTGGCAGTGCCAGCCCTGGCGATGTTCCATGGCTGGGCGCACGGCGTGGAGATGTCCGGCCACAGCTTCTGGCTCTTTACCAGCGGATTTATGTTAGCCAGTGCCACGGTGCTATGCGCCAGCTTCGCGGCAGGGCTGCAGCTGCGCCGTCACGACGGCCTGCGTAAGACCTTCGGCGGCGGGCTGATCGTCTCTGCCCTGCTGGCGCTGATGAGCTGATGGAGCACGCCCGCCAGCGGCTGCGCCTGATGCAGCTCTCCAGCAGTAGCCTGCCGGTCGGATCGTATACCTGGTCACAGGGGCTGGAGTGGGCTGTCGAGGCCGGGTGGATCACGGACGCTGAGGCCTTCAGGCGCTGGCAGATCCAGCAAATGGAGCAGAGCTTTTTCTGCGTCGACCTGCCGCTGTTTATCCGCCTGTATCATGCCTGCGAGAAGCAGGACGTCGCGGCAGCAAAACGCTGGACGGCATACCTGCTCGCCTGTCGGGAAACGCGCGAACTGCGCGAGGAAGAACGCAACCGCGGCGCGGCCTTTACGCGCCTGGTTAAAAGCTGGGAACCCGCCTGCCTGCCAGAATGGCTGCCGCTGTTGATGCAGAGCCAGCTCGGCGGTATGGCGTGGCTCGGCGTGCGCTGGGGCATTAGCGCGCGCGAGCTGGCGCTGAGCCTCGGCTACAGCTGGATTGAGAGCGCGGTGATGGCGGGCGTCAAGCTGGTGCCGTTTGGGCAGCAGGCCGCACAACAGCTGATTATCGACCTGAGCGACCATTTTGCCGCCGGGTTTGAACAGGCATTTTTACGTGGCGACGACGCGCTGGGGGCAGCTACACCGCTGTCCGCCATCGCCTCCGCACGCCACGAAACCCAATATTCACGACTATTCCGTTCCTGAGGAGTCAATATGGCTGATTACAAACATCCCCTGCGCGTTGGCGTGGGCGGCCCGGTAGGGTCGGGCAAAACCGCCCTGCTGGAAGCGCTCTGCAAGGCGATGCGCGACACCTATCATCTTGCGGTGGTGACTAACGATATCTACACCAAAGAGGATCAGCGCATCCTGACCGAGGCGGGTGCGCTTGAGCCAGAGCGCATCGTAGGGGTGGAAACGGGCGGCTGTCCGCACACCGCCATCCGCGAAGATGCCTCAATGAACCTGGCAGCGGTGGAAGCCTTGAGCGAGAAGTTCGGCAATCTGGATCTGATCTTCGTCGAAAGCGGCGGGGATAACCTGAGCGCGACCTTCAGCCCGGAGCTGGCGGACCTCACCATCTACGTGATCGACGTGGCCGAAGGGGAAAAAATCCCGCGCAAGGGCGGGCCGGGGATCACCAAATCCGATTTTCTGGTGATCAATAAAACCGACCTCGCGCCGTACGTGGGGGCGTCGCTGGAGGTAATGGAGCGCGACACTAATCGCATGCGCGGCGAGCGTCCGTGGACCTTTACCAACCTGAAGGCGGGTGACGGGCTGGCGACGATTATTGCGTTTCTGGAAGAGAAAGGGATGCTGCGGATGTAGTGCGGTTTATTGCCGGGTGGCGGCTTCGCCTGACCCGGCCTACGATTTTTGCAGACCCGGTAAGCGCAGCGCCACCGGGCAAAAGACTTACGCCTCAGGCAGCTCCGCCAGCGGCCAGCGCGGACGCACGGACACGCTCAGGTCAGCCGTGGCGCCAGCGTTCAGGCGCACCATCCCGGCGTAGGCGATCATCGCCCCGTTATCGGTACAAAATTCCGGACGCGCGTAGAACACTTCCCCACGACGCTTTTGCATCATTTCGGCAAGCTTCGCGCGCAGCGTACGGTTGGCGCTCACGCCACCGGCCATCACCAGGCGCTTAAAGCCCGTCTGATCCAGCGCACGCTTGCACTTGATCATCAGCGTATCCACCACCGCATCTTCGAACGCGCGGGCGATGTCGGCACGCGTCTGCTCGCTGTCGTCGTTATTGCGAATGGTGTTCGCCGCGAAGGTTTTCAGACCGGAGAAACTAAAATCCAGCCCCGGACGATCGGTCATCGGACGCGGGAAGACAAAGCGCCCTTCCGTTCCCTGCGCGGCCATTTTCGACAGCATCGGGCCGCCAGGATAATCCAGGCCCAGCAGCTTGGCGGTTTTGTCGAAGGCTTCACCGGCCGCGTCGTCGATCGATTCGCCCAGCAGCTCATACTTGCCAATGCCCGTTACGCTAATCAGCTGCGTATGACCGCCGGAGACCAGCAGCGCCACAAACGGGAACGCTGGCGGATTGGCTTCCAGCATCGGAGCCAGAAGATGTCCTTCCATATGGTGAACCGGAATGGCCGGAACGTCCCACGCGAAGGCCAGCGAACGCCCTACCGTTGCGCCGACCAGCAGCGCGCCAACCAGGCCCGGTCCTGCAGTATAGGCCACGGCATCAATATCTTTTGCACTTAACCCGGCCTCTTTCAGTGCCGCCTGAATCAGGGGAACCGTTTTACGCACGTGGTCACGAGAGGCCAGTTCAGGCACGACGCCGCCGTAGTCAGCGTGCAATTTCACCTGACTATACAGTTGGTTGGCCAGAAGCCCTTTTTCGTCGTCGTAAATCGCGATGCCGGTTTCATCGCAGGATGTTTCAATACCCAGTACACGCATGACTTGTTTTACCTCGTTTCAATACCGCGCAGTGTAGAGCCTGGGCGGGTTGATGTAAAACTTTGTTCGCCCCAGGAAGAAGCCTCGTGTATACTCTTCCCCCTTATAAAAGTCCCTTTCAAAATCGCATCGGTGCTTTACAAAGCAGCAGCATTTGCAGTAAAATTCCGCACCATTTTGAAATAAGCTGGCGTTGATGCCAGCGGCAAACCGAATTTATTAAAGGTGAGAGTTACATGCCGGTAATTAAAGTACGTGAAAACGAGCCGTTCGACGTAGCACTGCGTCGCTTCAAACGTTCATGCGAGAAAGCAGGTGTTCTGGCTGAAGTTCGTCGTCGTGAGTTTTATGAAAAACCAACGACCGAACGTAAGCGCGCTAAAGCTTCCGCTGTGAAACGTCACGCGAAGAAACTGGCTCGCGAAAACGCACGCCGTACTCGTCTGTACTAATCTGTTGAGGGCCACAGCCCTCAATTGACAGACAGAGTTGTAGTCGTAAGGCCGTGCTTCCGGAAGGAATGCGCGGCTTGTTTTCGTTTATAAGTCGCTTAAATTTTTGGGGCATATGGCCGGAAGAATCCCACGCGTTTTCATCAATGACCTGCTTGCCAGAACCGACATCGTCGATCTCATCGACGCGCGGGTGAAGCTAAAAAAGCAGGGCAAGAACTACCATGCGTGCTGTCCGTTCCATAACGAAAAAACCCCCTCTTTCACCGTAAACGGTGAAAAGCAGTTTTACCATTGCTTCGGCTGTGGCGCACACGGTAATGCCGTCGATTTTTTGATGAACTACGATAAGCTCGAGTTCGTTGAAACCGTCGAAGAGCTGGCGGCGATGCATAACCTTGAAGTGCCATATGAAGCAGGCAGTGGGCCAAGTCAGATCGAGCGCCATCAGCGGCAAACGCTATATCAGTTGATGGATGGCCTGAATTCGTTTTACCAACAGTCTCTTAAGCACTCTGCGGCTGAGCCTGCGCGTCAGTATCTGAACAAGCGCGGACTGAGCGACGATGTGATTGCGCGTTTCGCTATTGGTTACGCCCCGCCCGGCTGGGACAACGTGTTAAAGCGTTTTGGCGGCAATAGCGAAGATCGTAAATCCCTCATCGACGCAGGCATGCTGGTCACCAACGACCAGGGACGAAGCTACGACCGCTTCCGTGAACGGGTGATGTTCCCGATCCGCGACAAGCGTGGCCGGGTGATAGGTTTTGGTGGTCGCGTGCTGGGTGATGCCCTGCCGAAATACCTTAACTCCCCGGAAACCGATATTTTCCATAAGGGCCGCCAGCTTTACGGTCTTTATGAGGCACAGCAGGATAATGCGGAACCTCCGCGTCTTCTGGTCGTCGAAGGCTATATGGATGTTGTTGCGCTGGCGCAGTACGACATTAACTATGCCGTTGCGTCGCTGGGAACGTCCACCACGGCGGACCATATCCAGTTGC
Source organism: Enterobacter cloacae complex sp. XAL002 (assembly GCF_049236805.1). Classification (NCBI taxonomy): domain Bacteria; kingdom Pseudomonadati; phylum Pseudomonadota; class Gammaproteobacteria; order Enterobacterales; family Enterobacteriaceae; genus Enterobacter; species Enterobacter cloacae complex sp. XAL002. The sequence continues at coordinate 36,552 of NZ_JBMKJN010000018.1, read as the reverse complement.
TGTTCCGCGTCACCAACAACGTGATTTGCTGTTACGACGGTGACCGCGCAGGACGCGACGCCGCCTGGCGAGCGCTGGAAACCGCGTTGCCGTATATGACCGACGGGCGTCAGCTACGCTTTATGTTCCTGCCCGACGGTGAAGACCCGGATACGCTGGTGCGTAAAGAGGGCAAAGCGGCATTTGAAGCGCGGATGGAGCAGGCTCAGCCGCTCTCCACGTTTCTGTTTAACAGCCTGATGCCGCAGGTGGATTTGAGTACCCCTGACGGGCGCGCGCAGCTCAGCACGCTGGCGTTGCCGTTAATCAGCCAGGTGCCCGGCGAAACGCTGCGCATCTATCTGCGTCAGGAGTTAGGCAACAAGCTCGGCATTCTGGATGACAGCCAGCTTGAACGTTTAATGCCTAAACAGGCTGAAAACGGCACGGTACGCCCCGCGCCTCAGCTAAAACGCACAACCATGCGTATACTGATAGGGTTGCTGGTGCAAAACCCCGAACTTGCTCCGCAAGTGCCGTCACTGGCGGGTTTGAACCACGAAAAATTGCCCGGACTTGGCTTATTTTCAGAATTGGTCAACACTTGTTTGTCGCAGCCAGGTCTGACCACCGGACAACTTTTAGAGCATTATCGCGGCACAAAAGAGGCCGCTACCCTTGAAAAACTGTCGATGTGGGACGATATAGCAGATAAGGATATCGCAGAAAAAACGTTCACCGACTCACTCAACCATATGTTTGATTCGATGCTTGAGTTGCGCCAGGAAGAGTTGATAGCTCGCGAGCGCACCCATGGCTTAAGCAGCGAAGAACGCCGGGAGCTCTGGATGATTAACCAGGAACTGGCGAAGAAATAAAAAATTTAACGGCTTAAGTGCCGAATATCGATCGGGAAGCCCCCGGCAGCCGCACTGAGAGGCAGCGGCAAAAATATAAGTACGCCCTCGCTTTAAAGGTTGGCAGCCCTATCGCCGACACCAATCAAACGAATTAAGTGTGGATACCGTCTTATGGAGCAAAACCCGCAGTCACAGCTGAAACTTCTTGTCCAACGCGGTAAGGAGCAAGGCTATCTGACCTATGCCGAGGTCAATGACCATCTGCCGGAAGATATCGTCGATTCAGATCAGATCGAAGATATCATCCAAATGATCAATGACATGGGCATTCAGGTGATGGAAGAAGCACCGGATGCCGATGATCTGTTGCTGGCTGAAACCTCCAACAACACTGACGAAGATGCGGAAGAAGCTGCTGCACAGGTACTGTCCAGCGTGGAATCTGAAATCGGGCGTACCACTGACCCGGTCCGCATGTACATGCGTGAAATGGGTACCGTTGAACTGTTGACCCGCGAAGGCGAAATTGACATCGCAAAACGCATCGAAGACGGGATCAACCAGGTTCAGTGCTCTGTTGCCGAATACCCGGAAGCGATTACCTATCTGCTGGAGCAGTACGATCGCGTTGAAGCGGAAGAAGCGCGTCTGTCCGATCTGATCACTGGCTTTGTCGACCCGAACGCTGAAGAAGATATGGCGCCAACCGCCACTCACGTCGGTTCTGAGCTGTCTCAGGAAGAGATGGATGACGACGAAGACGAAGATGAAGAAGAAGACGACGACAGCAGCGACGACGACAACAGCATCGACCCTGAACTGGCGCGCGAGAAGTTTGCCGAGCTGCGTACTCAGTACGAAGTGACGCGTGACACCATCAAAGCGAAAGGCCGCAGCCATGCTGCCGCTCAGGAAGAGATCCTTAAGCTGTCGGAAGTGTTCAAACAGTTCCGCCTGGTGCCAAAACAGTTCGACTACCTGGTGAACAGCATGCGCGTGATGATGGATCGCGTACGTACCCAGGAACGTATCATCATGAAGCTGTGTGTTGAACAGTGCAAAATGCCGAAGAAGAATTTCATCACCCTCTTCACCGGCAATGAAACCAGCGAAACCTGGTTCAACGCCGCTATCGCGATGAACAAGCCGTGGTCTGAAAAGCTGCACGACGTGAAAGAAGACGTACAGCGCGGCCTGCAAAAGCTGCATCAGATTGAAGAAGAGACCGGCCTGACCATCGAGCAGGTGAAAGACATCAACCGTCGTATGTCTATCGGTGAAGCGAAAGCCCGCCGTGCTAAGAAAGAGATGGTTGAAGCGAACTTACGTCTGGTTATCTCTATCGCCAAGAAATACACCAACCGTGGCCTGCAGTTCCTGGATCTGATTCAGGAAGGCAACATCGGTCTGATGAAAGCGGTAGATAAGTTTGAATACCGTCGTGGTTACAAGTTCTCCACCTATGCTACCTGGTGGATCCGTCAGGCGATCACCCGCTCTATCGCAGACCAGGCGCGCACCATCCGTATTCCGGTGCATATGATTGAGACCATCAACAAGCTCAACCGTATTTCTCGCCAGATGTTGCAGGAGATGGGTCGCGAGCCGACGCCGGAAGAGCTGGCTGAACGCATGCTGATGCCGGAAGACAAGATCCGTAAAGTGCTGAAAATCGCTAAAGAGCCAATCTCCATGGAAACGCCAATCGGTGATGATGAAGATTCGCATCTGGGTGATTTCATCGAGGATACTACCCTCGAGCTGCCGCTGGACTCTGCCACCACCGAGAGCCTGCGTGCCGCTACGCACGACGTGCTGGCTGGCCTGACCGCCCGTGAAGCGAAAGTGCTGCGTATGCGTTTCGGTATCGATATGAACACCGACCACACGCTGGAAGAAGTGGGTAAACAGTTTGACGTGACCCGCGAACGTATCCGTCAGATCGAAGCGAAGGCGCTGCGTAAGCTGCGCCATCCGAGCCGCTCTGAAGTGCTGCGTAGCTTCCTGGACGACTAACCCATGTAAACAGCAAAAAGCTCCCAATCGGGAGCTTTTTTTTTGTTCATTCCCTCTCCCTGTGGGAGAGGACCAGGGTGAGGGCATCAGGCCGCAGAGGAGCTAAAGCCCCCTCACCACCAGCGCCTCATCAAGTTCCCGATACGCCTCCACCAGCTTGTCCAGCGTCGCCCTGTTCAGCCCGCTCGGATTCGGCAACACCCACACCTGCGTTACGCCAATGGTAATGTTCTGCTTACCCCACTTCGCACCGCGCTGGCTGAACGCCTGCTCGTAGGCCTGCTTGCCGAGGATCGCCAGCGCCGCGGGCTGGTAGTCTTCAATCTTCTTCACCAGTTCCCGCCCGCCAGTACGCAGCTCATGCAGATTTACTTCGCTCGCCTGCACCGTTGGACGCTCGACCAGCATGGTGATGCCACAGCGCGTATCCAGCAGCTGCTGCTCTTCTTCCGGCTTAAGCTGTTTGTCGGTAAAACCGGCCTGGTGGATCACCTTCCAGAAGCGATTTCCCGGATGAGCAAAGTGAAAACCGGTGTGCGCCGAGGACTTGCCCGGGTTGATTCCGCAGAACACCACCCGCAGGCCAGGGGCCAGAATATCATTGATCATCTCTACTCCTGTCTATGCATCTTAAGATAAGTATAAAGGATTGATTATGCGTTGTTTATAAAAACAGCAGGCAGGTGTGAATGGCTGGATTGATGAGGGGAGTTACTTTATAATTCACCGCCACGGCCCCTTAGCTCAGTGGTTAGAGCAGGCGACTCATAATCGCTTGGTCGCTGGTTCAAGTCCAGCAGGGGCCACCAAATTTTAGCTTTAGAATCATCAAGTTAAGCCACTCTATTGAGTGGCTTTTTTGTTACTCAATACATGAGTGTCGCACGAAAGTAAGAGCGTCTCCCGCTCATCAAGGTTTTGATAAAGCCCTGTCCCGGGCAAAGAGGGGTTTACTCATTACTCCGGAGGTTCGTTCCGCTTGATAAGAAGGAGCTAATGGTGGAGTATCGGAAAGCAGCCCACCAGCGTGGGGCAATTACCATCATTACGAATAATGGTGCGCCCAGCTTATACGAGCTCTACCGCGATAATGGCTTTACGGTGCATGAGTTCGATAACCAGCAAAAAATATCATGTAAGGATGATAATCGAAATCGCGTCAACAATATTATTGCTGTGCTTTAGCGCTCAAAAAGTAATAAAAAAGATCATTGAAAGTTATAAACCCAGAGAGTTATATTCACCAAGCCAATTAATCACCAAGAATTGATCTGTTTTTGTGATAATTGAGTCATTTTTAAGACCCCCATCACATTCTAAGACATTTCTAACGAGCATATTAATATCCGTAGGCAGGGGCTTAAAAAAATAGAAGCTATAAGTAGATCTATTTAATCTTATGCCCTCACTCGTCCCACCTGATATAAGGATATATGTATGAACATCGTAGAAGAAGCGGTTAAAAGCATCAATACAATGTACGAAGGCGGCTCAGCACCTCTCTCTGAATATAAATTCCAGTCTCATGAACTTGCCCAAAAACAAGCGCAAATGTTATTCACCAATGATCGGGGTGATATCGAAAAAGACGCTCAATTCAGAATGAATCAGACGGGTAACATTTTCTATGTTTCAACTTCACCAGAACTAACCGAAAAAACAAAAAAACTATTCGATAGTGTAACGGTTTTATTCGCGGCAATGACGGCAGGGTTAAACGCATGTGAAAAATCACTGTTTGACTATGACACCTGGCGCTCGGTCATTGGCAAATCAGGCTTCTTTGTTGAAGTACAGAAAACCAGAAATATGATGACGATTAAAAATAGCGGCGTTACTGTAAATACCCAGATTGTTCAGCAGTTGCTGCCAGGGCTGACTTCTGGCAGCGCAATGGAAATTGCCAAAGGCGTTCTGAGTGCAGTTAATGGTGAGTTTCAGGCGTCTGAACGTGCGGAAGAAGCTAAGATCGGACATCTCCTTTTCATCTGTGAAGAGCTTTTTGGTGCCCCAAGCGTCACAGTGCGCTTGTTCTTTGCGTCTAAAAAATCGCATAGCACCTTTACGAACTCTCCATGCCACAAGTCAGTTTCGACTACTTTTGAACAACTGCAAGAAGCGAATACATACCTGTTCGTATCTCCTGAAAGTATCGCTGAATATGCGAAGCGATTCACTGAGCAACCGGAAGAGTATTTAAATCTCATTGAGCGTTTCAAAGAAATGATCAACCCGCGTAAATAATTTTGGTTACAAAGTATAGGCTGCACATTGCAGCCTATATAACTAACTCTTAGTGATTTCAGCTTCCACTATTACCCATACAACTTACTGGAGGTGATTTCGTATGGTTAATCCATTCAAAATCATATTAGTTTCTCTGGCAATCGTAATTATTTTTGCGAATCAGTCCATTGCAAACATATATGTGTGTGACCAAGATCCGTGCACTACCTGGAAACCAATAACAGATGCACAACGGGCAATGGAGTCTTTCGATGAGTTAAAAACAAGGGTTGATGTGGCTTTAATAAATTCATCAAATGATCGTATTAAAAAAGGTGTCTCCGATGCGAATTTGAATCTTTATCTAAAGTCGAATTTGTGGCATAAGGGTGGTAGTGCGCCTAAATCATACGAGCATCTGACAGCTTATGTCTATGAAGATAATGTACATGTAGAGACCTGCCATATCCATTCCTACAAGACGAAACTATTCGGACCTTACGTCACCACTTGTTAAAAATAACAGGATCAAAGGAGACAGGGCCGCAAGCGGCCCTGTCGGTATTTTTACTGCTTGGTGTGCGGCATCACGCCTTGCAGGTTAAACTCAACACCTTGAGCCTCGAAGGTTTTGAACTTAAGACTATCAGCCTTAAATTGAACTCCCCCGAACACCAGCGCAACAATGATGACAACAGACAGAAGTAGATCACGAAGATTTACGTTCATTATGCCTCCTTGCGGAGCCGCACCCTTTTTCCCTTAGTTAATCCGGGCGTTCACAATGGGTGCAATCAAAATTTGTGAACTTGGATTGCTAGGGTCGGCGTGGTTGTAAGGCTTTCATACCCGGCGGGGGCTAACCCGCTGAAAGGCCTAAGGCAAGAGCTATCTCGCCAATTTAGTGGCTCTCTTTCGAAAGCATCTAAGGGGCGAGAATGCCCATTGCCAACACTACACATCCAGCACTCGGTTCACGGGTGACATTGTGCCAAAAAATGCCACTATATCAACTGCTTTTTTGAAGCATGTACTATTATCATGGAGGACTTAAAGTTTACAAAAAGTGAATAAAATACTTGATAGGAAGTGACAAAAAGGTAGACTGTCCTTGTGAACTTGGATTGCTAGGGATAACGCAAAGTGAAACGCTAGCTACGTTTTACTTCGAAGGGCCGCTAACCCTTCCAGCGTATCGAATTACCTGTATATGCAGGCGTTGAAAGCCACCTATTGGTGGCTTTTTTCGTTTCTGGCACCCAGCTCTTTGACCAGTGGAGTCTTGTTAGCCTCTTTTCTGACTCAACCACCAAATCTCATCACTATGTCCATCATCATAATTCAAGGCGCGATCTGTTCAGGCCATGAAGGCTTCCCGCCCCCCCCTGCCGTCGCAGGGGAGACGTTCTTTACAGTTAACGGTATACCTGCGCAGGTGAATGGCATGCCATTTGACAAGCACAGCGACAAAAACAGCTCCCCTGATGGCGTCGCTATATCTACTCACCCCTGGTACACCTCAACCTCATGGGAGTTGTGTGCATGGGCGATCCGGTCTCCTGCGGTTCTGTGGTTGCATCCGGCGATCCGCTTATCTTCATTCTCAGAGGCCTTCATGCTTGAACAACAGTACCAGATCGACGCTTTCAATGCGCAATGCGTACGCAAAGCTGGTGGGCTTACCCCGCCCGATTCTGCTACGCTGTACCGCTCAGCAGTAAAGCGTATAAATCAGCTCGTTTCTGAACTCAGCGCACTTTTACCCGAAACGATCACTTACCCGCCCAGCCTCGCTGGGGTCATTTCGACGCTCGACGGTATTACTGAAGACCTCACTGATGCCGCAACCCTTTTTGAGGCAGTGATTGAGCTTATCGAAAGCAATGCAGATGTCGCCACGCCGCAAGCTGTACTCTCCCTCGTTAATAGCGTGTCAACTTCGGATCCGAAATTCGCATTCACCATTCTGAACCACATTTTGATAGCCGTGGGCACGGCGCACCCAGCAGATCCTGGGGCACCGGTCGTTATCCCAGAGGATTTACTGGATGACGTTTCAGATGCCGTTGAAGCCTTTGCGGAAGATACCGGGCCATACAGCAAGCACATACGGAGCCCACCACACGTAGCCCGGCCTGTCGCTTCCCCTCACAAACCCTAAAAACTAAAGAAATCCCCCATCGCGCCGATCATCATCCGTGTGTATTATTTCCTGTAGCTTTTACAACAACTAACCTTAACTCAAATACTTAAGCGCCAGAGCGAAAGGCATCATGAGCACACCGATCAAACGGCTAGAAATCATTAAAAATGCCATTGAGCTGGAAGATGACGACATCATCCGGAGCCAGTTGAAACGTCTCAAAGAGGAAGCCTTTGACGATAATCTCCTGTCCATCGTCGCGGCGCTTGAGCAGAAAAATTACACCGCAGCCCTTCGCGCTATCACCGCCTGGCTGCAAAGCCAGCGCGCCGTTACCCCGTGGCGTGACCCGCAACTGGCGGCCAGCAAGCTGGAGCTGAAGGCTCTGGAAGAGCGCTTGCGCGATCTGATTGATCGCCGTAACGCCCGGGTACAGCAGCTTGATGAGTTCAACGATCTCTATTTCTCCCGCCTCGGGCCGTTGATGCAGCAGATCCTCGCCCTGCGTAAAACGCTGGCGGAGCTTAACCTGCGTCGTCAGCAGGCGGAGACGCGTCGTCGGGAAGAGGATTACCGCCGCTGCCAGGGCTATATGGCGCAGGCCGTAGAGGTTCTGACAACGCTCACCCGGCGCTGGCGAGATCTGCCTGCGGATTCCGTTCAGGCGGCAGAGGCGCGCAAGCATCTTCAGCAGCAAAGTAATCTGATTGCCAACCTACTGGCCGAAGCGATGGAGCTGGAGACCGGTTTAACGCGTGAAGAAGAGCCAGCACGTCAGGCGCGCGATGAGGCCAACGAAGAGTACAAAAAGTATCGCGAACAGCATCATGATGCCGAAGTGCGCCTGGGTAAAGGCAAGGCTCTCTCTGAAGAGGATCGGAACGAGCTGAAGCGGCTCTGGCGTCAGGCGAGCAAGCTATGCCACCCGGATCTGGTTGCCGATGATTTAAAAGAGGAAGCCAACAGGATGATGGTGCAACTCAACCAGGCCAAACAGCGCGGCGACGTGAAGGCCATTCGCTCGCTGGTCGCCCGTCTGCAACAAGGGTTTGAACCGATGATGGCGAGCGACAGGCTGAACGACCTGGAACGTATTCGCAAAAAAATGGCGCAGGTGCGTGAGCAAATCGACACCCTGGTGAACGAGCTGGCAGAGCTGGAGAAGGAAGAGTCCTGGCTGCTCGTCTCGTCGCTCAGCAATATGGAAGCCTACTTTGCCCAGCAGGAGAAAGCGCTGAGAGAGGTATGCGCCTCGCTCGAACATCAGGTGAACGAAGCGCAGCTGGATCCCGCAGCCTGATTATTTGGCGTGCCAGTACGCACTGGCACGTACCAGCTGTGGGTCAATTGCGTCGGTTTCAAACTGACGGCTCAGGCGTTTCACCACCTTCCCCTCTCCGGTCAGCCAGATAAAGTAATCCTCTTCCGGCACGGCCAGCGCTGCAAGATGGTCGGCTACCGCCTGCTCGTTGTGGCCGATAACCCAGGTGATGTTGAACCCGCTCAGGTGCGCCAGATAGTCCTGGTACGCCGCATCGCCCACGGTGACGATGGCGTGGATCGCCGGGGGAACAGGCAGTTTTGCGATGCTTTCTAAACGGCGGCGCAGCGCGGGCATACCCGACTCGTCGCACACGTACAACTGCCAGGCGTAATCTTCCGGCACCACCAGCGAACCACGCGGACCGCCGATGGTCAGCTTGTCGCCCACCTTCGCCTCTACCGCCCAGTTGCTGGCAATGCCGCCATCATGCACGAAAAAATCGAGCGCCAGCTCGTGTTTTTCGTCATCGTACAGCGGGGTGTAGTCACGCGCCTGCGGACGCACCCCATCGCCCCAGTCGATGCCTTCATCGGTCACCACAGGCGGCACGAAAGGGGTGCCCGGTGCCGGGAAAAAGACTTTGGTATGGTCGTCAAAGCCGCGAGAGCTAAAGCCCTCCAGCGCCTCGCCGCCTAGTACAATGCGCTGAAATCCTGCGCTGACTCGCTCAGTGCGCATCACGTTCAGCTCACGAAAACGCAGGTCATTGCGGACACGTTGAGGGTAACGGGTAGATGCCATGTTGATGCCCTTCTCAGGTGAATACGATATATCGGAATGAATTTTTAATGATAATGATTGCTATTAACTCAGAAATCAAGATCTTTTAGATTGCATCTGAATATATCTTAGATATAGTTTAGATATATCAAATTGAGGAAGAAACATGCGACACGAACACGACGGCGGCGGACGCCGGCCACGATTTTTTGGCCATGGTGATTTGCGGCTGGTGATCCTGGATATCCTGACCCGCAACGCGAGCCATGGTTATGAGCTGATCAAAGAGATCGAGAACCTGACGCAGGGACATTACACGCCAAGCCCTGGCGTGATCTACCCGACGCTGGATTACTTGCAGGATCAGGCGCTGATCACCATTACCGAAGAAGAGAACGGCCGTAAGCGGATTGCGATTAACGCCGCCGGGCAGCAATGGCTGAATGACAATCGGGAACAGCTGGAGCAGATCCAGACGCGTATCAAGGCGCGCTCCGTCGGGTTCCAGCTGCGCAAAAACCCACAGATGAAGCGGGCGCTGGATAACTTCAAAGCGGTTCTGGATCTGAAAGTTAATCAGGGAGAACTCAGCGACGCGCAGTTAAAACAGATTATCGGCGTGATTGACCGCGCGGCACTGGAGATCTCCCAGCTGGATTAAGCCAGCACGCCGTCGCTCACGCGGAACACGCGGACCAGCTCTTTCAGGTGCATCGCCTGTTCGTTAAGGGATGCCGCCGCCGCAACGGACTCCTCCACCAGCGCGGAGTTCTGCTGGGTGGTGGCGTCTATCAGGCCAATCGCGCTGTTGATCTGCGAGATACCTTCCGTCTGTTCATGGCTGGCCTGGCGAATTTCACGCAGGATGACGTCCATCTCTTCCACGTTGCCGACCATGCCGTTGATAAGCCCGCTGGCTTTCTCCACAAGGTTCATGCCGTCCTGCGTCTGGCTTGTGGAGCTTTCAATCAGCTGGCGGATCTCACTCGCAGATGTTGCACTTTTCTGCGCGAGCTGGCGTACCTCGCCCGCCACCACCGCAAAGCCGCGACCATGCTCACCTGCGCGCGCCGCTTCGACCGCCGCGTTCAGCGCCAGAATGTTGGTCTGGAAGGCAATGGCGTCGATCAGGTCGATGATGTCGGACATCCTGTTCGATGTTTCGTTAATCAGGCGCATCTTGCTGGTGACCTGCTTCATCATCTCGCCGTTGTTTTTGACCACGGCAGCCGCATCGGCAGACAGGTTCGTCGCTTCTCCGGTGTGGGAGGCGGTGTTCTTCACCGTGGCGGTAATCTGCTCCATCGACGCGGCCGTCTGTTCAACGGAACTGGCCTGCTCCTCCGTGCGGGCAGCCAGATCCTGGTTGCCCGCGACAATCTGTGCGGCGGCGCTGGAGATGTTTTCCGATCCGGTTTGCACCTGCTGCACAATCTCCAGCAGGCGCGTTTTCATCTCCATCAGTGCGGTGAGGAGCAGTCCGGTTTCATCTTTACCGTGCGAGGTAATGCTGCCGGTGAGATCGCCATCGGCGATGGCCTCCGCAAAATTCACCGCGTCGTTCAGCGGGCGGGTAATGGATCGCACAATGAACCAGCCAGTCAGGCTGGCTGCCGCGACGCTGAAAAGCGTAATCAGGATCAGCAGCAGACGATTAGTGCGGAAATCGCCTTCCACCTGCTCGCCCGCACTCTGCATTTCATGATCCTGGATCGCAATCAGCGCCTGCACTTTCGCTTTATAAGACTGTTGCAGGTCCAGGGTGTTGGTCATCATCTCGTTTATCGCGCCCGCACGGTCGTTATTCTGCACGGCCTGCAAAATGCGGTAGCGCGAGTCAAGATATTGCTGGCGTACGCCGTGGATGTCCGCCAGCACCTGTTGGGATTTTTTATCCTTGAGAGCGTTGTCCAGCTCGCTCAGGATTGCGGTGATGCGCTCGCTTATCGCCTTCAGACGCTGTTCTGATTGCGTCGTGTACGTTCCCTGTTCGTCCAGCAGCATGAGCTGCTGCGTGCTGATAAATTCCTGGAAGTTGTCGATTAACTGGTTCGCTTTTACCGTAGTTGGATAGTCGCTGGTAAGAATGGTTTGCATTCCATTGTTTGCCCGATTCAGGCTCATCAGAGACAAGCTTGCGCTGACGACCATCAGGACAATAAATAATCCAAACGCCAGAAATAATTTCGTGCCGATCTTTACGTCATGTATGAACATATTTACCCCATCGATGTGATTATTTCTCAGACGATCGCTGTTATCGGTAGGAAACTCGCTAACTTTATGACTTTGATCGTTTTTTTATTTCTCACTTTCAATAAATCCGGGGCGTAGCAATTAAAAATCGGGTGCTTTTTTTAGTTACTTAATATTTCATTAACAACATAACTTATTCTGAAAAACAAAAAAGCCGTTTACCCCAGAGGAATAAACGGCTTTATCGAAGCATGCATTTCTTAATGCAGCACGGTAACCGCATCTTCAAGACGTCCGGCCCGGTGCTTAACCATCGCGGAAATCTGCGCGCTCTCTTCGACCAGGTCAGCATTTTTCTGCGTAATGCTGTCCAGTTCTGCCACGGCACGGGTCAGCTCTGTCAGGCCTGTCGCCTGCTCGGAGGTGGAGTGGCTGATCTGCGCGATAAGCTGCGTGACGTTTTTCACCTGCTCGACAATATCATCCATGGTACGTCCCGCGGCGTGGACCTGATCGGCGCCCGACTGCACTTTGCTGGCGCTGGCGTCGATCAGCTTGCGAATATCGTTAGCCGCGTTCGCGCTGCGGCTGGCAAGATGACGCACTTCGCCCGCCACCACCGCAAAGCCTTTCCCCTGTTCGCCCGCGCGTGCCGCCTCAACCGCGGCGTTCAGCGCCAGAATATTGGTCTGGAAGGCGATGTCATTGATAAGCGAGGTAATAGAGCCAATGCGCTGGGTACTGTCGGCAATGTCATCCATGGTTTTCACCACGGTCTGCATCACGGTGCCGCCCTGCGTGGCCGCGCTGCTGGCAGCCATCGACAGCTTGTCGACTTCGGCTGCGGTCTCAGAGTTACTCTGCACCGACGCCGCCATCTGGTTCATTGTTGCCACGGTCTGCTGCACGTTAGCCACGGTCTGGCGCGTGCGGTCGTTGAGATCTTCATTACCCTGCGCCAGCCTGTCGCTGCCGTCGCGCACGCTCACCACCTGGCTGGAGACGTCGTTGATAAGCCAGCGGCACATCAGCCCCAGTTGTCCGACGGCCCGCAGCATCAGCCCCAGTTCATCGCTGCGGTTAAGATGCTGCACGCTGTTACGCTCGCCGGTAGCGACCCTGAGCGCCTGCCTTGCGACGTTTTCCACCGGGCGGACAATCTGTTGCTCAAACACCAGGGTGCCAAGCAGCATCACCACGGCTGCCGCCACCAGCGAAGCCCAGCCTGCGGCACTGGCAACCAGCGTTGCGGCCATCACCGCAAAAAGTACCGCCATTACGCTACGCACGCGCCAGCGCAGCGGCATCGCCGGTAATTTGCCGAGCCAGCCTTTGCGCACCACCAGCCCTTTATGAATGCGTTTTTTGCTACGTCCTTCATTGAGCGCCTTATAAAGCGGCTCCACCGCGGCGATCTCGTCCTCGGTGGCGCGGGTACGAATGGACATATAGCCCGTCATCTGGCCGTTACGCACCATTGGTACCGCATTGGCGCGTACCCAATAGTGATCGCCATTTTTACGTCGGTTTTTGACAATCCCGCTCCAGGGCTCGCCCTTTTTCAGCGTGTACCACATGTCGGCAAAAGCCGCTTTCGGCATATCGGGGTGGCGCACAATGTTGTGCGGCTGCCCGAGCAACTCCTGAAGCGTAAAGCCACTCACTTGCACAAAGGTGTCGTTAGTGTGGGTCATGTAGCTGTGGAGGTCGGTGGTCGACATAAGCGTGGTGTCATCGTCCAGCGGATATTCATTCTGGGTGACATAGTCAGGAGAGGACATAGTGAGCATCCCTTGCAGGTTATTTGAATGTTAATTTTGTGGCTTATGTTTTTTCGGCGATAAAAAATTTATCTTTAGTTGTTAAATATGATTGAGATCGCAAATCTCGGTTAAACCGCACTTTTCGTACGCTTTTCTAATTAATTGATTTAAAATACTTTCGACACGAAACTACCTACAAAGCATGATCCCCCGGCGCACACTTAAGGCGCATTTCCTGCCCTGGAGCAGTGCAATTGACGAAACCCCATCCCCGGCTCGTTATCCCTTATCCCGTGCGGCGCGCGATGGCATGATTAAATATTGTGCAACTTTGATTTCACCTGGCGTTTATCCCGATTTTTGTTAAGGCATCTGAGGTGGCGTAATCCCTGCAATACTTAACTCAGTATCATGTGATACGCGATCCCCGGGAGCATATTTTGAACAGGTTACCTTCCAGCGCCTCGGCTCTTGCCTGTACCGCGCACGCACTGAATCTCATTGAAAAGCGAACGCTTGATCATGAGGAGATGAAACAACTTAACCGTGAGGTCATTGATTACTTTAAAGAGCATGTGAATCCTGGTTTTCTGGAGTATCGCAAATCTGTTACCGCCGGCGGGGATTACGGAGCCGTAGAGTGGCAAGCGGGGAGTCTGAATACGCTTGTCGACACCCAGGGACAGGAGTTTATCGATTGCCTGGGTGGTTTTGGTATTTTCAACGTGGGGCACCGTAATCCAGTTGTGGTTTCCGCCGTACAGAATCAACTTGCGAAACAACCTCTCCATAGCCAGGAACTGCTCGATCCGCTTCGCGCCATGCTCGCGAAAACGCTGGCAGCCTTAACGCCCGGTAAGCTGAAATACAGCTTCTTCAGCAACAGCGGCACCGAATCGGTCGAAGCGGCGATTAAACTCGCCAAAGCGTACCAGTCGCCGCGCGGGAAATTCACCTTTATCGCCACCAGCGGCGCGTTCCACGGGAAATCTCTGGGCGCACTGTCGGCGACCGCCAAATCCACCTTCCGCAAACCGTTTATGCCGCTGCTGCCGGGCTTCCGCCACGTACCGTTCGGCGACATCAACGCCATGCGCACCATGCTGAGTGAATGCCGTAAAACCGGCGACGACGTGGCGGCGGTGATCCTGGAGCCGATTCAGGGCGAAGGCGGGGTGATCCTCCCGCCGCAGGGCTATCTGCCCGCCGTGCGTCAGCTGTGCGATGAGTTTGGCGCGCTGCTGATCTTCGACGAAGTGCAGACCGGGATGGGGCGTACCGGCAGGATGTTCGCCTGCGAGCATGAGAACGTTCAGCCAGACATTTTATGCCTGGCGAAAGCGCTCGGCGGCGGCGTGATGCCGATTGGCGCAACGGTCGCCACTGAGGAGGTCTTCTCGGTGCTATTCGACAACCCGTTCTTACATACCACCACCTTTGGCGGTAACCCGCTGGCCTGTGCGGCAGCGCTGGCCACCATCAACGTGCTGCTGGAGCAAAACCTGCCTGCGCAGGCGGAGCAGAAAGGCGACATGCTGCTGGACGGCTTCCGTCAACTGGGCCGGGAATACCCGGATTTGGTACAGGATGCGCGCGGGAAAGGGATGCTGATGGCGATTGAGTTCGTTGATAACGAAACCGGTTATAGCTTCGCAAGCGAGATGTTCCGCCAGCGGGTACTGGTGGCGGGAACGCTCAACAACTCGAAAACCATCCGCATTGAGCCACCGTTGACGCTCACCATTGAGCAGTGTGAGCAGGTGCTGAAAGCGGCGCGTAAGGCGCTGGCGGCGCTGCGGGTGAGCGTGGAAGAGGCGTAAAAAACGCCGGGTGGCGCTACGCTTACCCGGCCTACAACATACTGCAGATGTCGGCCCGGTAAGCGTTAGCGCCACCGGGCAAACACCGCACCATCCTCCCGTAGGCCCGGTAAGCGTAGCGCCACCGGGCAAACACCGCCCCCTCTCGCCCCCGTAGGCCCGGTAAGCGCAGCGCCACCGGGCAAAACGCTACTCCGGCAACAACCCCACAAAGCAGCGTTTTTTGCGCGGCTCTGACATCAACTCTTCAAGCTTGTCCACGCACGCCAGATAGTGTGGCGTTTGCTTATGCGCCAACACCGCCTCTTCGTCTTTATAGGCCTCATAGATAAAGAACCGGGTTTTCACCCTCGGGTCCTGCAAGACGTCAAAGCGCAGGTTGCCCGGCTCCTGGATCGCTCCCTCGTGGTTGGCGCGAAATACCTCCAGAAACTCATCCACCCGCTCGGGTTTGATGTTGATTTCCACCAGCGTCACGTTCATTTTGCTTCTCCCTGTTTCTCTTCCTGCCAGAACTGGAACGCCTCCCGGGCACTCATGTTCTCGTGAACCACTTTCTTCACCGCCTTCAGCATGGCGAGCGGCGCGCTGGACTGGAAGATGTTGCGCCCCATATCCACGCCGGACGCGCCCTGGTCAATCGCCCGCCAGCACATCTCAAGCGCCTCATGCTCCGGCAGCTTTTTGCCGCCCGCGATAACAATCGGCACCGGGCAGCTGGCGGTCACTTTTTCAAAGCCCTCGTCCACGTAGTAGGTTTTGACGAACTGGGCCCCCATTTCGGCAACGATGCGGCTGGCGAGCGAGAAATAGCGCGCGTCGCGCGCCATCTCTTTACCCACGCCCGTCACCGCCAGCGTCGGCATGCCGTAACGTGCCCCCGCATCCACCAGCTTGATGATGTTGTTGATTGACTGATGTTCAAACGGGCTTCCGATATAGACCTGCGCCGCCACCGCGCAGACGTTCAGGCGCAGCGCGTCTTCCATCGCAACCGCCACGCACTCGTTAGACAGCTCGCCCAGAATCGAGTTACCGCCGGAGGCGCGCAGCACCACCGGTTTGTTCGTCGCGGCAGGTACCTGGCTCCTGAGGATGCCGCGGGTACACATCAGCACGTCGGTTTCGCCAAACAGCGGCGCGATGGAGAGATCGATACGCTCAAGGCCGGTGGTCGGTCCCTGAAAGTAACCGTGGTCAAAGGCCAGCATCACCGTGCGGTTGCTCTGCGGATTGAAGATGCGCGAAAGCCGGGACTGCATGCCCCAGTCGAGCGAACCGCAGCCCTTCAGGGTGTACGGCACATTCTGCTGCGGCGTACCGATGCCAAAATCCTTGCCGTCTTTGATGTCGTCTAAATCAGCCATTTGCTCCCCCGTCAGAAATCGTATTTGCTGATGTTCTCTTTGGTGAACACCACCCGCTCCGGCAGCAGCACGATGCCGTTGCCCTTCGCCTCATACTGGTAGCCCTGCACGCTGTTCGGCTCGACCTTCAGCGTCCCGATATCTTTAACCTCCACGCTGTCGCCAGGGTTAAGATCGCCCTTTTTCAGCAAACGATCGGCGACATTGACCGCAATTTTGCCCTGCTGCACCACGTCCCACAGGCCGAAGGCTTTCACTGTGCCGCGCTCAACGTACGGACGCATCACGTTTGGCGTGCTGAAGCCGACAATCGCCACCCCTTCCCGCTTCAGGTTTTCCGCCGCCTGTGCCGCCGCCGGCAGGGCGTTGGCGTCCGGGGCGATGATCGCATCCAGATCCGGATAGGCTTTTAAGATCCCCTCGGCGGTTTGCAGGGATTTAGTGGCGTCGTTATAGCCAAACTGCGTGGTGACGACCTGCCACTGGGGATGGTCTTTCTCGATTTTGGCCTTCGCCTCTTTCACCCACTGGTTCTGGTCGGTGACGGTGGGGCTGGAGTAGAAGAACGCCACTTTCGCGTTCGGTTTGGTGACCTGCTTGCCTGCCATCTCCACCAGCAGGCCGCCCAGCTGTTCCGGCGTGCCCTGGTTGATGTAAATGCTGCGGCACTCCGGTTTGGTGTCGGAATCCCAGGTCAGGACCTTCACGCCGCGCTGCATCGCGCGCTTCAGCGCCGGGCAGAGACCGTCCGGCGACACGGCAGAGACGATGATGGCGTTATAGCCCTGGTTGACGAAGTTATTGATCAACTGCACCTGGCCGGAGACGCTCGGCTCGGTCGGGCCGTCGTAAGTCACGTCCACGCCAAGATCTTTCCCCGCCTCTTTCGCGCCGTTGCCGCCGCTGGTGAAGAATCCCACACCCACCAGTTTTGGGATAAAGGCAATGCGGTCCGCCGCCTGCGCCGAAGCGAAGCTGAGGGCCATTGCCAGGACGAGCAGTTTTGTTTTCATCTTACGCTCCGGATAGTTTTCTGAAGAGAGAACGCACCCATTCACGGTGCAGACTCAGCGAACGCCCCATCACCACCACAACCAGCAGCGCCCCTGACAGCGCGCTCGACACCTGGTTGGGGATACCAACCATCTGTAAACCCTGTTGCAGGTACCCCACCAGCAGCGCCGCCAGCGCCGTACCGACAACCGAACCTGAGCCGCCGTAGATATTCGCTCCGCCGAGCACGGCGGCGGTGAGCGCAGGCATCAGTAAATCGCGCCCCAGATCCGAACGCGCGGAGCCGAAATAGGAGACCATCACCAGCGCGGCAATCGCCGAGGCCACGCCCACCAGGCCGTACAGCGCATACGGCATACCGTTCACCGACAGCGCCGCATAGCGCGCCGCGCGCGGATTCTGGCCAATTAAAAACAGATGCCGACCAAAGCGCCCGCGATGGGTAATCAGCCAGAAGAAAGCGGTAATCACCGCGAACAGCACCAGCGGGATCGGCAGGCCCAACACCGTGAGGTTAGCGAACGCCGTGAAGCTGTCCGGAAAGCCGCCGATCCCCTCGTAGCCCGTCGCACCCGCTATGCCGGAGAGCAGCAGCGCCCCGCCGCCGTAGAGGTAGAGCGTGCCGAGGGTGATCACTAAAGGGCTGATGCCGGTGTAGTGAATCAGCGCCGCATTCACCAGTCCGCACAGCAGGCCGAGCAGCAGCGTCAGCGGGATGGCGACCGCCATCGGCCACCCTGCCTGCATCATCACCCCCAGCGCGATAGCGCACAGGCCGATGGTTGAGCCGAGGGAGATGTCGATCCCGCCGCTGATAATCACCAGCGTGAGCGGTAGCGCCACGATACCAATGCAGATAAAGTCGCTGGTGCTGAACAGCAGCATATTGATGTCGAGCATGCGCGGGTTGATGGCGCCGAAGAGCAGGATCTCCAGCACCAGTAAAATCAGCAGCGCGCTTTCCCAGTTAAGCCTCATTTACGCCACCTCTTTGTTGCGTTTGGGAAACGGGGTGACGTGCTTTCCCCCTCTGTTACCCGGCTGGAAACGGCTGTATTTCAGCGCCCGCTGATGCCGTGAGAGCGCCTGACGCAGCCGCCCGTCGAGCACCAGCACGCCCAGCAGCACCAGCCCGGCGATAAAGTCATTCCACCAGGCCGGCAGCCTGAACAGCACCAGCACGGTGTCGATTTGGGTGAGGAAGAACGCGCCGAGGAAGGCGCCGATCAGCGTGCCGGTGCCGCCCAGCAGCGAGATGCCGCCGAGCACGCAGGCGGCAATGGCCTTCATCTCCAGCCCGCTGCCGGTCTGGTTGGGCACAAAGCCAATCTGCGCGGCAAAGACGATCCCGGCGCAGGCCGCGAGCATGCCGTTGAGGGTAAAGGCGATCATGCGGGTGCGGTTCACCGCCAAGCCCAGCTGACGCGCGGCGGCGAGGTTATCCCCCACGGCGTAGAAATCACGGCCAAAGGCGGTGCGCGACAGTGTCCACGCGCCTGTGACCACGATTATCAACACCACAATGCCGAGCGGCGAAATGCCGACGGCGGCAGGCTCAGAGAGTGATTTTAGCCCCGGCGGCAGCCCTTCTATCCACTTCCCGCCGGTCCACAGGAGCATCGCCCCACGATACAGCCCCAGCGTGCCGAGGGTGGCGACAATCGCTGGAATGCGCAGCCCCACCACCAGAAAACCGTTGAACGCCCCCGCCAGCGCGCCAATCGACAGCGCGAAGAGAATGGAAACGGGCAGACTGTAGCCGCTGTTGAGCGCCACGCCGACGGCAATGGCGGACAGCCCGACGGTGGAGCCGACGGAGACGTCGATATTACGGGTCAGCATCACCAGCGCCGCGCCGATGGCCAGCAGGATCAGGATCTGCGAGCTGGCGAAGATCATCCCCAGCGTCTGTAAGCTCAGGTAGGACGGGTTCAGCGCCACCAGCACGGCGAACAGGGCCAGAATGGCGAGAAACGCGCTCAGCTCGCGGTTTTTCAGTAAGATCTTCATGATTGCCCTCCAAACGCCAGCGCCATCATCCGATCGAGGCTGACGGCCTGGCGCGGCAGTTCGCCGCTGAGCACGCCCTGATGCATTACCAGCACCCGATCCGCGAGGCCGGGAAATTCATCGAGATCGCTTGAGATCATCAGCACTGCCACGTTCTGCGCCGCCACGCTTTTCAGCAGCTGGTAGATATCGGCGCGCGCCGATACGTCCACGCCGCGCGTCGGTTCATCGACGATCAGCAGCAGCGGGTTGGCCTCAAGACAGCGCGCCAGCAGCACCTTCTGCTGATTACCACCGGAGAGCGTGCGCACGGTTTGATCCGCATGGTTGAACTTGATCCCCAGCGCCCGGTGGTAACGCTCCACCACCGCAGACTCCCGCTTTCGCTGCTGCCAGAGCGACGGCTCGTTCAGCGTCACGGTGTTCCAGCGGACAGGCGCGTCGAGAAACAGGCCGGACACCTGCCTGTCTTCCGGCAGATAAACCAGCCCTTTTTCCAGACGGGAACTGACCGGAACGGCGGTGATCTCCTGGTTCTCCAGCCACACCCGCCCGCCGCGTACCGGACGCAGGCCGTAAAGCGTTTCGGCAAACTCGGTACGCCCGGACCCCACCAGCCCGGCCAGACCGACAATCTCCCCGGCATAAATCTCAAGGCTGAGATCGATAAACCCTTCCCCGGTGAGATCCTCCACCCGCAGCACCGGGAAATCCTGCGCCTGGGTTCGGCGGTTGCCCGGCAGCGCCAGCCACAGCTTTTGCGTATCGCTTAGCGACTTTTCCCGGCTGACCGGCGTCATCGCGGCGATCAGGGCGTTATCGTCAAACTGCGCGGTTTCGCCGCTCAGCACCACCGCGCCGTCGCGCATCACCGAGACGTGGCTCGAAATCATGCGAATTTCCGGCAGCTTGTGCGAGATAAAAACAATGCCAACGCCGAGATCCTGCAGCGCGCGGATCTGGCGAAACAGGCGTTCGGTCTCGCCCGGCGTGAGCGATGCCGTGGGTTCGTCGAGGATCAGAATTCTGGCGTTGCGCATCAGCCCGCGCAGGATCTCCACCATCTGCTGATCCGCGACTTCCAGAGTGCTGGCAGCGGCATCAAGATTAAGCTGACATTGCAGCTGCTGGAGTTTCTCCGCCAGCCGCTTTTCCCGATCTCGTTCGCGCGGCAGACGAAACAGGATGTTTTCCCGCACCGTCAGGTTGGGGAAAAGCAGCGGCTCCTGTGGCACCAGATAAATGCCTAACCGGTG
This sequence comes from Enterobacter cloacae complex sp. XAL002, assembly GCF_049236805.1. Classification (NCBI taxonomy): domain Bacteria; kingdom Pseudomonadati; phylum Pseudomonadota; class Gammaproteobacteria; order Enterobacterales; family Enterobacteriaceae; genus Enterobacter; species Enterobacter cloacae complex sp. XAL002. The sequence goes on along the minus strand of NZ_JBMKJN010000018.1, from coordinate 15,858 downwards.
CGCCTGCGACGGGGTAAGCCGTGCAAAAGACTCGCCCGCAACCGAAAGCTCACCGCGATCCGGCGTTTCAACCCCGGCGATGATTTTCATCAACGTCGATTTTCCCGCGCCGTTACCGCCCATCAGCGCATGCACCTGCCCAGCAAGCAGCGTGAAATCAATGCCTTTTAACACAGGCACGCCAGAGAACTGTTTGCAGATGTCACGTGCCTCGAGAAGTGGTGTCATCATCGCTCCGCTATTGAACAAATGATTTTTAGATTTAATAATGTTCAAAAGCGTAGACGGTGAACTATATTTACAACCGTGCAGGGATCACAGTTTTATCGATTGAGATTCAGATAAACCGGAAAGGATCGAAAAGATCCGTTTTGTCGCGTGGCTCACATTTTCACGCCGCACCATCACGAACATATGATCTAAATTTTTATAAGAGTTCAACTATGAGCGATAAACGCACTGCGGAAGAAGGACGGTTTGCCGGGCTTGCGCTGGCGGAAGAGGAGCTGGTGGCGCGCGTGGCCTGGTGCTACTACCACGACGGGCTGACCCAGAACGACATCGGCGAGCGGCTCGGGCTGCCGCGCCTGAAGATCTCCCGCCTGCTGGAGAAAGGCCGTCAGTCCGGGGTGATCCGCGTGCAGATAAACTCCCGCTACGAGGGCTGCCTGGCGCTGGAAACCGAGTTGCAACAACGATTTGGCCTGAAGCTGGTGCGCGTGATGCCCGCCCTGAATACGCCGCCGATGAACGTGCGGTTAGGCATTGGCGCGGCCCAGTCGCTGATGGGCGTGCTGGAGCCCGGCCAGCTGTTAGCGGTGGGCTTCGGTGAAACCACCATGAGCAGCCTGCAACACCTGAGCGGCTTTATTAGCTCACAGCAGATCCGCCTGGTGACGCTCTCCGGCGGCGTGGGGCCGTATATGACCGGTATCGGCCAGCTGGATGCGGCCTGTAGCGTCAGCATGATCCCTGCCCCGCTTCGCGTGTCATCCGCTGAAGTCGCCGGGATCTTAAAGCGCGAAACCAGCGTGCGGGACGTGATCCTCGCCGCCACCGCGGCTGACGTGGCGGTGGTCGGGATTGGCTCGGTAAACCAGCGCCGTGACGCGACGATACTGCGCTCCGGCTATATCAGCGAAGGTGAACAGCTAATGTACGCCCGTAAAGGCGCGGTGGGCGATATCCTTGGCTATTTCCTCAATGCCGAAGGGGAATGCGTCGAGGAGCTGGAGATCCACAAAGAACTACTGGGCGTCACGCTCGATGAACTGGCACAGCTGCCCACCATCGTAGGCGTGGCCGGGGGGGAAGAGAAAGCCGATGCGATTTATGCCGCACTGAAGGGCCGCCGTATTAATGGCCTGGTGACGGAAGAGACGACAGCCCGCGCGGTGCTGGCTCTGGCCATTTAAGAGCCCTCCCTGCGCTAACAATGAGGCATGCTCATGAGTTACCTTTTAGCGTTAGATGCAGGGACAGGCAGCGTTCGCGCCGTTGTTTTCGATTTGCAGGGCAACCAGATTGCCGTTGGCCAGGCCGAGTGGAAACACCTGAGCGTCGAGAACGTGCCGGGCTCGATGGAGTTCGACCTCGACACCAACTGGCAACTGGCCTGCCGGTGTATTCATCAGGCGCTGGAGCGCGCGCGCCTGAGCGCGGCGGATATTCAGTCCGTCGCCTGCTGTTCGATGCGCGAAGGGATTGTGCTGTACGACCGCAACGGCGAGGCTATCTGGGCCTGCGCCAACGTCGACGCCCGCGCCAGCCGCGAGGTAGCTGAACTCAAAGAGATCCACGACTACCGGTTTGAATCCGAAGTGTATGACGTTTCCGGCCAGACGCTTGCCCTCAGCGCCATGCCGCGCCTGCTGTGGCTGGCGCACCATCGTCCGGATATTTATCGTAAAGCCGCCACCATCACCATGATCAGCGACTGGCTGGCGGCGAAGCTCTCCGGCGAGCTGGCGGTGGACCCGTCCAATGCGGGCACGACGGGCATGCTGGATCTCTTCTCCCGCGACTGGCGTCCCGCGCTGCTCGACATGGCCGGGCTGCGCGCCGATATCCTCTCCCCGGTAAAAGAGACCGGCACCGTGCTGGGGGCCATCACCAAAGCAGCCGCACAACAGAGCGGCCTGCGCGAGGGCACCCCGGTGGTGATGGGCGGCGGCGACGTGCAGCTGGGCTGTCTGGGGCTGGGCGTGGTGCGCGCCGGACAAACGGCGGTGCTGGGCGGCACCTTCTGGCAACAGGTGGTGAACCTGCCGCAGGTGCGCACCGACCCTGAGATGAACATCCGCGTAAACCCGCACGTTATCCCCGGCATGGCGCAGGCAGAGTCGATCAGCTTCTTTACCGGGCTGACCATGCGCTGGTTCCGCGACGCCTTCTGCGCCGAAGAGAAGCTGATTGCCGAACGCATGGGAATGGACCCCTACTCCCTGCTCGAAGAGATGGCGAGCCGCGTCCCGCCGGGCTCCCACGGGGTGATGCCGATCTTCTCCGACGCGATGCATTTCAAACAGTGGTACCACGCCGCGCCGTCGTTTATTAACCTCTCCATTGACCCGGAAAAGTGCAACAAAGCGACGCTGTTCCGCGCGCTGGAAGAGAACGCGGCGATCGTCTCGGCCTGCAACCTGGCGCAGATTTCGCGCTTCTCCGGCGTGACGTTTGAGAGCCTGGTGTTTGCGGGCGGCGGCGCAAAGGGCGCCCTGTGGAGCCAGATTTTAAGCGACGTCACCGGCCTGCCGGTGCGCGTGCCAGAAGTCAAAGAGGCAACGGCGCTCGGCTGCGCCATTGCCGCAGGAGCTGGCGCGGGGCTGTTCGCGGATATGGCCTCGACGGGCGAGCGGCTGGTGAAATGGAGCCGCGAGTTCACGCCAAACCCGGCGCACCGCGAGCTGTACGACGGCATGATGCAGAAATGGCAGGCGGTGTACGCCGACCAGCTCGGGCTGGTGGACAGCGGGCTGACAACCTCGATGTGGCAGGCGCCGGGCCTGATGCGCGACACACGCCCCTCACACTAACCCTCTCCCCAGAGGGGAGAGGGGACTGCTCCGTGCGGCCTTTCACCCTCTCCCCTCTGGGGAGAGGGCCGGGGTGAGGGGTGAAGTTCTTTGAGATCTATCACAATCATTCGATCCCGCTTTTACCTTTCTGCCGCCGCTGGCTAAATTAGTAACTCATCCGACCACATAACAATAATTTTACACTGGAAGAGACTATGAGCCGCTACCCGTCGTTATTCGCCCCTCTCGATCTGGGGTTCACTACCCTCAAAAACCGCGTGTTAATGGGCTCAATGCACACCGGGCTGGAGGAGCGTCCGGACGGGGCTGAACGTCTGGCAGCCTTCTATGCCGAGCGCGCGCGCCACGGGGTGGCGCTGATTGTCACTGGCGGCGTAGCCCCTGCCCCTTCCGGGGTGACGATGGAGGGCGGCGCGGTGTTGAACGATGCGACACAGCTGCCGCACCACCGCATGGTGACCGACGCGGTTCACAACGAGGGCGGCAAAATCGCCCTGCAAATTCTGCATACCGGGCGCTACAGCTATCAGCCGAACCTGGTTGCCCCCTCTGCTATTCAGGCACCGATTAACCGCTTTACTCCCCATGCCCTCAGCCATGACGAGATCCTGGCGCTGATAGATGACTTTGCTCGCTGCGCCGCGCTGGCGCGGGAAGCGGGCTATGACGGCGTGGAGGTGATGGGCTCCGAGGGCTATCTGATCAACGAATTCCTCGCCGCACGCACCAACCAGCGCGACGACGAATGGGGTGGTGACTATGCCCGCCGCATGCGTTTTGCCGTGGAGGTGGTGCGCGCGGTGCGTGAACGTGCCGGTGCGGATTTTATTATCATCTTCCGCCTGTCGATGCTCGACCTGGTGGAAGGCGGCGGCACCTTCGACGAAACCGTACAGCTGGCGCAGGCGATTGAAGCCGCCGGTGCCACCATTATCAACACCGGGATTGGCTGGCACGAAGCGCGCATCCCCACCATCGCCACGCCGGTGCCGCGTGCGGCGTTCAGCTGGGTAACGCGCAAGCTGAAAGGCAAAGTCTCCGTTCCGCTGGTGACCACTAACCGCATTAACGATCCGCAGGTGGCGGACGATGTGATCTCCCGCGGCGACGCCGATATGGTGTCGATGGCGCGTCCGTTCCTCGCGGATGCCGAACTGCTCTCCAAAGCGCAAAGCGGCCGTGCGGATGAGATCAACACCTGTATCGGCTGTAACCAGGCGTGTCTGGATCAGATCTTCGTCGGCAAGGTCACCTCCTGCCTGGTGAATCCCCGCGCCTGCCATGAAACCAAAATGCCGATCGTTCCTGCGACCAACAAGAAGCGTCTGGCCGTGGTGGGCGCAGGACCCGCTGGCCTGGCGTTTGCGGTCAATGCCGCCTCGCGTGGGCACAGCGTGACGCTGTTTGATGCGCTGGCGGAAATCGGCGGGCAGTTTACTATCGCCAGACAGATCCCCGGCAAAGAGGAGTTCTATGAAACGCTGCGCTATTACCGCCGGATGATCGAGGTGACGGGCGTCGATCTGCGGCTCAATCAGGTTGTCAGCGCGGCGGATCTGATCGGTTTCGACGAGGTGATCCTCGCGAGTGGGATCGCCCCGCGCACCCCTGCGATCGAAGGCATCGATCATCCGAAGGTATTGAGCTATCTGGACGTGCTGCGCGACAAAGCGCCGGTTGGCGAGAAGGTGGCGATCATCGGCTGCGGCGGGATCGGTTTTGATACCGCGATGTATTTAAGCCAGCCGGGCGAAGCCACCAGCCAGAACATCGCTGAGTTCTGCGTAGAATGGGGCATTGATACCAGTCTCAGTCAGTCCGGCGGTTTACGCCCGGAAGGTCCGCAGCTGCCGAAAAGCCCGCGTCAGATCGTGATGCTCCAGCGTAAAGCCAGCAAGCCGGGTGAAGGGCTGGGGAAAACCACAGGCTGGATCCACCGCGCCACCCTGCTCTCGCGCGGGGTGAAGATGATCCCGGGGGCGAGCTACCAGAAGATCGACGACGACGGGCTACACGTTCTGATCGGCGGTGAGCCGCAGCTGCTGGACGTGGATCATGTGATTTTGTGCGCCGGGCAGGAGCCGAAGCGCGATCTGGCCGATCCGCTGCGTGAGGCAGGGAAAACGGTACATTTGATTGGCGGGTGCGACGTGGCGATGGAACTGGATGCGCGGCGGGCGATTGCGCAGGGGACAAAACTGGCGCTGAGTATTTAACGGCATCGCCCGGTGGCGCTTCGCTTACCGGGCCTACGGGTCCGAGGCCATTGTAGGCCCGGTAAGCGAAGCGCCACCGGGCATTTGAAACCGTAGGCCTGTACAAGCGAAGCGCCGCCAGGCAAAGCGATCTTATCGACGACGCCCCAGCTTCACCGACTTCAGCACCACAAACTTGTTGTTTGTCGCAATGGTGACGCAGTTACCGAAAATCTTCTTCAGCTTGTGGAAGTAGTCCAGATGGCGGTTCGCCACGATGTACAGCTCGCCGTTGATTTTCAGGCAGCGGCGCGCGTGGTGGAACATCTCCCACGCGACGTTATCCGTCAGGGCGTGCTTCTGGTGGAACGGAGGATTGCAAAACACCGCGTTGAAGCGGAAAGGCTCTACGCCGGACAGTGCGTTATTGATCATAAACTCGCAGCGATCCAGCGCCTCCGGCAGATTGGTTTGCACGTTCAGACGGCTTGAAGCCACCGCCATTGGCGATTCGTCGCTGAACACCACGCTGGCCTCCGGGTTCTTCGCCAGCAGCGTCAGGCCAATCACGCCGTTACCGCAGCCGAGATCGACAATCTCCCCTTCCAGGTTTTCCGGCAGATGTTCCATAAAGAAGCGTGCGCCGATATCCAGACCGGTACGGGAGAAGACGTTCGCGTGGTTGTGGATGGTCCAGTCGGTGCCTTCCAGCTTCCAGCTCAGCGTCTCCGGCGCGTCGGCCAGCGCCGGTGCGCTGAAGGTACAGTTGATCAGGCGCGCTTTTTTCCAGGCAAGCGTCGTAGTGGTCGGGCCGAGCACTTTCTCGAACAGTTCCAGCGTCGAAGTGTGAATATCACGCGCCTTGGCGCCCGCGATGATGCGCGTTTCTGGCGTCACGACTTTACGCAGCGCGCGCAGTTGCTGCTCCAGCAGCGCCATGGTTTTGGGCACTTTAATCAGCACCACCCCTGGCGCCTGCGGGTAGCCCGCGGTGCTGTCGAGGAACTTCACGCTGGATTCGTCGATATCGTTGTGGCGCAGGTTTTCACGCGTCGCCAGCTCGCTTAAGTAAGAATCGCCGATACTGTAAGGCGCATGTTCCGCCAGCGCACAGCCCAGCGCGCCAAACGCGTCATTCAGGATCAGAACCGGGCCGCGGATTTCAGTCTCATCCAACTGCTGCAGCAGATATTCATCCGCCGCTTCCCACGCCTGAAGCGGGTTCACGTCGTCCGTTTCCGGGAAACGTTTAAGGTTGAGTGAACGGAAACCGTTGTCTAAGTGGCTCATCGGCCCTCCTGAATGGTAAAATTTGGCGTATCCCTGAAAAGGGTGCGTGAGTATACCCGTTTTCACACTATTTTGGGGTTTTGATGAACCAGCTGACTTATCTCCAGGGCTATCCGGAGCATTTACTAACCCAGGTTCGCGACCTGATCGCCGGGGGAAAGCTCGGCGCGGTGCTGGAAAAACGCTACCCGGGCACGCATGATTTCGCGACTGACAAAGCCCTCTGGCAGTATACGCAGGATCTGAAAAGCCAGTATCTGAAGAGCGCCCCGCCGATCAACAAGGTGATGTACGACAACAAGATCCACGTGCTGAAAAACGCGCTCGGCCTGCATACCGCCATCTCCCGCGTGCAGGGCGGCAAGCTGAAGGCTAAGGCGGAGATCCGCGTCGCGACCGTCTTTCGCAATGCGCCGGAAGCCTTTCTGCGGATGATCGTGGTGCACGAGCTGGCGCACCTGAAAGAGAAAGATCACGACAAAGCGTTCTATTCCCTGTGCTGCCATATGGAGCCGCAGTACCACCAGCTGGAGTTTGATACCCGTTTGTGGCTGACGCATTTATCGTTAAAGAGTAATGCGCAGTAGCGCACGCGAAATGTCATGAGGACGTGCTACAGTGGCTTTAGGTTCCCTGCTACGGAGTACGTAAACGTTTATGATACGTTTCGCAGTCATCGGTACGAACTGGATCACGCGCCAGTTCGTCGACGCCGCCCACGAAACCGGCAAATATAAGCTCACCGCAGTCTATTCCCGCAGCCTTGAGCAGGCGCAAAGTTTTGCGAATGACTACCTGGTTGAACATCTGTTCACCTCGCTCGATGAGATGGCGCAAAGCGACGCCATTGATGCGGTCTATATCGCCAGCCCGAATGCTCTGCACTTCCCGCAAACGAAGCTGTTCCTCAGCCATAAAAAGCATGTGATCTGCGAGAAGCCGCTGGCGTCGAATATCCACGAAGTGGAAGCCGCCATTGCGCTTGCCCGCGAAAACCAGGTGGTGCTGTTTGAAGCGTTCAAAACCGCCAGCCTGCCCAACTTCCTGCTGTTGCAGCAGTCCCTGCCGAAAATTGGCAAAGTGCGTAAAGCCTTTATCAACTACTGCCAGTATTCCTCGCGCTACCAGCGCTATCTGGACGGCGAAAACCCGAACACCTTTAACCCGGCCTTCTCGAATGGCTCGATTATGGATATCGGTTTTTACTGCCTGGCCTCTGCGGTTGCGCTGTGGGGGGAACCACACGGAGTGACGGCCACCGCCAGCCTGCTGGAGAGCGGCGTGGATGCACACGGCGTTGTGGTGCTGGACTACGGCGATTTCAGCGTGACGTTGCAGCACTCGAAGGTCAGCGACTCCGTGCTGCCAAGCGAAATTCAGGGCGAAGACGGCTCGCTGGTGATCGAAAAAATCTCCGAATGCCAGAAGCTCAGCATCGTTCCGCGCGGCGGAAAAGCGCAGGAGCTGACGCAGCCTCAGCATATTAACACTATGCTTTATGAGGCAGAGGTCTTCGCCCGTCTGGTAGAAGACAACGAAGTGAACCACCCGGGACTGGCGATCAGCCGCACCACGGCGAAGCTGCAAACGGAGATCCGCCGACAGACCGGTGTAATCTTCCCCGCAGACGGCGTGAATGTGGAAGCCGTCGCGTAAAGCTGTGTAATGAAATCGCGCAGACCATTGACGAAATCGATGGTCTGACATAATTTGTTACCTGCAAAGGGGAGTAACTTCTTCGCCGGTGGATCGTCATTACGATGCGTGCAAAACCGCATCCGGTCGCCGGGCAACCTTCGTGGTTGTAAGTGAGACCTTGCCGGAAGGCGAGGTCTATGCATAAAAAGCTAACGGCTATCGTCTTCTGACCATAGCCGTTTTTGTTTTTTTATGTGTAAGGAAAATAGTATGCATTCTGTCGGCACTCCAATGCTGTGGGGCGGATTCGCGGTTGTCGTGCTCATCATGCTGGCGATCGACCTCTTTTTGCAGGGTCGTCGCGGCGAACACGGCATGAGCGTTAAGCAAGCCGCCGTCTGGTCGCTGGTATGGGTTACCCTCTCACTTCTTTTCTGCGCCGCCTTCTGGTGGTATCTGGCCTCAACCGAAGGTCGCGCGGTGGCCGATCCTCAGGCACTCGCCTTCCTCACCGGCTATCTGATTGAAAAAGCGCTGGCGGTTGATAACGTCTTCGTCTGGCTGATGCTGTTCAGTTACTTCGCCGTGCCTGCGGCCCTGCAACGCCGCGTGCTGGTATACGGCGTGCTGGGCGCCATCATTTTGCGTACCATCATGATCTTCGCCGGTAGCTGGCTGATTACCCAGTTCGAATGGCTGCTGTACGTGTTTGGTGCGTTCCTGCTGTTCACCGGGGTCAAAATGGCGCTGGCGAAAGAAGACGATACCGGTATCGGTGATAAGCCGCTGGTGAAGTGGATCCGGGGTCATCTGCGCATGACGGACAAGATCGAGAGCGAGCATTTCTTCGTGCGTAAGAACGGCCTGCTGTTCGCCACCCCGCTGCTGCTGGTGCTGATTCTGGTCGAGCTGAGCGACGTGATTTTCGCCGTGGACAGTATCCCGGCTATCTTCGCGGTCACTACCGACCCGTTCATCGTCCTGACCTCGAACCTGTTCGCCATCCTCGGCCTGCGTGCGATGTACTTCCTGCTGGCGGGCGCGGCAGAGCGCTTCTCAATGCTGAAGTACGGTCTGTCGGTGATTCTGGTCTTTATCGGTATCAAGATGCTGATTGTTGATTTCTACCATATCCCGATCGCCATTTCGCTCGGCGTGGTGTTTGGCATTCTGCTGGTGACGCTGATTATCAATACCTGGGTTAACCGCCAGCACGATAAGAAGCAGCAGGCTTAGTGCAACGTTCGGTGCGGGCTGATGCCCTCACCCCAACCCTCTCCCACAGGGAGAGGGGGAAATGCAATGCAGGCCGGGTAAGCGCAGCGCCCCCCGGCACTTTCGTTAACCAATAGTTAAAAAACATGACGCAACACGTAAAATCCAGCATTTTACGCTTCCGCCTTTCGCTGCTTTCCCTGATACTCAACCAGGCAAACAAATACTTACATCCGGATACAAATGTGACTTAGAGCACATCCAGGATGGAACGCAATTTCACTCAGGAATAACGTATGAGCACACAATCTAAGGGCCTGCTTGCGCGCCTGGCGCAGGGCAGTCTTGTAAAACAAATTCTGGTCGGGTTGGTACTGGGTATTCTGCTGGCGATGGTGTCAAAACCTGCGGCGGAAGCGACGGGACTGCTCGGCACCCTTTTCGTTGGCGCACTGAAGGCCGTCGCCCCGGTACTGGTGCTGATGCTGGTGATGGCGTCGATTGCCAACCACCAGCACGGACAAAAAACCAACATTCGCCCTATTCTGTTCCTGTATCTGCTGGGAACCTTCTCTGCTGCCTTAACGGCCGTTGTGTTTAGCTTCCTGTTCCCATCCACGCTGCACCTGACCAGCGCGGCCGGTGATATCACCCCGCCGTCCGGGATTGTGGAAGTCCTTCGCGGCCTGCTGATGAGCATGGTCTCTAACCCCATCACCGCACTGATGAACGGAAACTACATTGGCATCCTGGTCTGGGCGATTGGTCTGGGCTTCGCGCTGCGTCATGGCAACGAGACCACGAAAAACCTGGTTAACGATTTGTCCAATGCAGTGACCTTCATGGTGAAGCTGGTGATTCGCTTTGCACCGGTCGGTATCTTTGGTCTGGTTTCTTCGACGCTGGCCACCACCGGTTTCGACGCACTGTGGGGCTACGCGCAGCTGCTGGTCGTCCTGGTCGGCTGTATGCTGCTGGTGGCGCTGGTGATCAACCCGCTGCTGGTGTTCTGGCAGATCCGCCGCAACCCGTATCCGCTGGTGCTGACCTGCCTGCGCGAGAGCGGCGTGTATGCCTTCTTCACCCGCAGCTCAGCGGCGAACATACCGGTGAACATGGCGCTGGCGGAGAAGCTGAACCTGGACCGCGATACCTATTCGGTGTCGATTCCCCTGGGTGCAACCGTGAACATGGCCGGTGCGGCGATTACCATCACCGTGCTGACGCTGGCGGCGGTGCATACGCTGGGTATTCCGGTAGATCTGCCAACCGCGCTGCTGCTGAGCGTCGTTGCATCACTGTGTGCCTGTGGCGCATCCGGCGTGGCGGGCGGCTCTCTGCTGCTGATCCCGCTGGCCTGTAACATGTTCGGTATTCCGAACGAGATTGCCATGCAGGTTGTCGCGGTCGGTTTCATTATCGGCGTATTGCAGGATTCCTGCGAAACCGCGCTGAACTCCTCTACCGACGTGCTGTTTACCGCCGCAGCCTGTCAGGCGGAAGATGCGCGTTTAGCGAAGAACGCCCTGCGCAGTTAAAAAGAAAAGCCCGGTGGCGGCTACGCCTTACCGGGCCTACAAGGTAAATGCAAAACGGCAACATGTGTTGCCGTTTTTAGTGTTTGCACCCTCTCCCTGTGGGAGAGGGCCGGGGTGAGGGCACCAGCCCGCACCCGACTTATAGCGTCACACCACTCTTAAAGATCGCCAGCTCGCGGAAGTCGTTCTTCTCGTTGCAGGTCTGCCTGCCGCTGGCAAATTCCACAATCGTGTCCACGAATTCGCTCAGCAGCTGCGGCATCGCTTTGCCGTGGATCAGCTGGCCCGCGTCAAAGTCGATCCAGTGCTTTTTCTTCGCCGCCAGTTCGCTGTTAGTGGCGATTTTCACCGTCGGCACAAACCCGCCGTACGGCGTACCGCGACCGGTACTGAACAGCACCATATGACAGCCCGCTCCCGCCAGCGCGCTGGTGGCGACCGCATCGTTGCCCGGTGCGCTGAGCAGGTTCAGGCCGTGCGTTTTCAGACGCTCACCATAGCGCAGCACGTCCACCACCTGGCTGGCGCCCGCTTTTTGGGTGCAGCCCAGGGATTTCTCTTCAAGCGTGGTGATCCCGCCCGCCTTGTTCCCCGGCGACGGGTTCTCGTATATCGGCTGGTTATGGGCGATGAAGTACTGTTTGAAGTCGTTGACCATGGTGACGGTCTTCTCAAAGGTCTCTTCGTCGCGGCAGTGGCTCATCAGAATGCGCTCTGCGCCGAACATCTCCGGCACTTCGGTCAGCACCGTAGTGCCGCCGTTGGCAATCACGTAATCCGAGAAGCGACCCAGCATTGGGTTAGCGGTAATGCCGGAAAGGCCATCAGATCCGCCGCACTCCAGGCCAAACTTCAGTTCGCTCAGCGTGCCCGGCTCGCGCTTGTCGTGACGCATCACCTCGTACAGCTGATGCAGCTGTTCAACGCCCGCTTCCACTTCGTCGTCCTGGTGCTGACACACCATAAAGTGCACGCGCTCAGGGTCAAATTCGCCCAGCGTGTCGCGGAAGGCGTCGACCTGATTGTTCTCGCAGCCGAGGCCGATCACCAGCACCGCGCCCGCGTTCGGGTGGCGCACCATGTTTTGCAGCATGGTACGGGTATTGATGTGGTCGTCACCCAGCTGGGAGCATCCATAGGTGTGACTGAACAGATGCACACCGTCGGTGCCTTCAGCATCATTAGTCTCTTTCAGGAAACGCGTCTGAATTTGACGCGCGATCCCGTTCACGCAGCCGACAGTCGGGAGGATCCACAGCTCATTGCGGATCCCCACCTCGCCGCTGGCGCGGCGGTAGATCTGTACCTCACGATCGGCCGCCTGTCCTTCTTCTGGCTGGAAGTCAGGTTGATAGCTGTACTCGTCCAGATCGCTGAGATTGGTGCGGGTATTGTGGGAATGAATGTATTCACCCGGCGCAATATCCGCCAGCGCATGACCGATGGGCAAACCGTACTTCACCACGTTCTCCCCTTTCGCAATGGGGATCAGGGCAAACTTATGTCCACGTCCAATGGCCTGGCGTAACGTCACCGACTGGTTGTCGAAGGTCACTTCCGTCCCTTCGGCTAAACCGGCCAGCGCGACGGCAACGTTATCCAGCGAATGGATTTTGATGTATTGCATATCAACCTCAAACGGCCTTAGTTCAGTTCAATGGCGAAGTAGTCACGCGCATTGTTAAAGCAGATGTTTCTCACCATTTCGCCCAGCAGCTGGATATCCGCTGGCGCTTCACCCGCGTGCACCCAGCGGCCAATCATCTGGCACAGAATGCGGCGGAAATATTCATGGCGGGTATAGGAGAGGAAACTGCGGCTGTCGGTCAGCATGCCAACGAAGCGGCTCAACAGGCCGAGCTGCGCCAGCTGCGTCATCTGACGCTCCATGCCGTCTTTTTGATCGTTAAACCACCAGCCGGAACCGAACTGCATCTTGCCCGGCATCCCTTCGCCCTGGAAGTTGCCGATCATGGTGCCCAGTACTTCGTTATCGCGTGGGTTCAGGCAGTAAAGGATGGTTTTTGGCAGCAGGTTTTGCTCGTTCTGTTTGCTCAGCAGTTTTGACAGCTCTTCCGCCAGAGGGCGGTCGTTGATGGAGTCGAAGCCCACGTCCGCGCCCAGCAGTTTAAACTGACGCTGGTTGTTATTACGCAGCGCGCCGATATGGTACTGCTGAACCCAGCCGCGACGGGCATATTCCGCACCGAGGAACACCAGCACCGCGGTTTTAAACTGGGCGACTTCACGCTCGCTCAGGGCTTCGCCGGAGAGACGACGCGCCAGGATGCTGTCCAGCTCGGCTTCGCTGGAATCCGCGAACAGCACCACGTCCAGCGCGTGGTCAGACACTTTACAGCCGTGTGCGGCAAAGTGATCCAGACGTTTGGTCAGCGCGGATTGCAGATCGGCGAAACGACGGATATCGGTATCCGATACTTCAGCCAGCTTCGTCATGTAGTCATTAAAGGTCGGCAGCTCAATGTTGAAGGCTTTATCCGGACGCCAGCTTGGCAGCACTTTGATGTCAAAGGTGCTGTCCTTCGCGACAACCGCGTGGTGCTCCAGGGAGTCGATCGGATCGTCGGTTGTGCCCACCATCTTCACGTTCATCTGCTGCATGATGCCGCGCGCCGAGAAGCTATCCTGCGCCAGCAGTTCGTTGCACTGATCCCAGATCTCATCCGCCGTGGCGGGAGAGAGCAGCTTGCCGGTGATACCAAAAGGACGACGCAGTTCGAGGTGCGTCCAGTGGTATAACGGGTTACCGATGGTGTGGGGAACGGTAGCGGCCCAGGCGTCAAACTTCTCGCGATCGGTCGCGTCGCCGGTACACAGGCGCTCGGCCACGCCGTTGGTGCGCATCGCGCGCCATTTATAATGGTCACCCTTCAGCCAGATATCATACAGGTTTTTGAAACGGTAATTTTCGGCAACCTGTTGCGGCGGTAAATGGCAGTGGTAGTCGAAAATCGGCTGATCTTTTGCGTAGTCGTGGTACAGGCGGCGAGCAAATTCGGTATCTAACAGGAAATCTTCGGTCATAAACGGTGTCATTATCGTCTTCCTCATTACGGGAGCGTCAGAAAGCTTATGTTCAGATGCCGCAAAGTTATCACACCAATTTCCAGAGTCCGACGTTTTTTTCGTGAGTTAGATCAATAAACGTCGACAAATAAATTACCCTCAAAGGGGTAAACCTTCTTGCAGGCCGCGCCAGATCTGGCTTTGCGCACGCCTCATAATATCCCTACAAAGATTCACTCTTTTGTGATGTCACTCACCTTTTAAAGTTGTATGACAAGTTATCTTTTCGCCGTCGCAAACTATAAGCCGACGGAATGCATTACCGGTGTTTGTTACATCGGATTTAACGGTACGGAAGCCGACTTAGCACGATGACTTATGGCAAGGTTCGGGCCGTTCCGGGACAGGTTCCCGGTTACGCCCCTCCCGTTACAGAACAGCTCCCGGCAACGGTTGAGTTGTTGCCGTGTCCCGACACGGAAATAACATAACGATGAGGTTTTACATGCGTAAAATTAAAGGGTTACGTTGGTACATGATCGCACTGGTGACGCTCGGCACCGTGCTGGGCTACCTGACACGTAACACCGTGGCAGCAGCGGCGCCAACGTTGATGGAAGAGTTACATATCTCCACACAACAATACTCTTACATCATTGCGGCGTATTCTGCCGCTTACACCGTAATGCAGCCTGTTGCAGGTTATGTTCTTGATATTCTGGGTACAAAAATTGGTTATGCCTTCTTCGCTGTAGCATGGGCCGTCTTCTGCGGGGCGACGGCGCTGGCTGGCAGCTGGGGCGGGCTGGCGCTGGCACGTGGTGCGGTAGGTGCTGCCGAAGCGGCGATGATCCCTGCGGGTCTGAAAGCCAGCTCTGAATGGTTCCCGGCAAAAGAACGTTCAATCGCTGTCGGTTACTTCAACGTGGGTTCCTCCATCGGGGCGATGATCGCTCCGCCACTGGTGGTGTGGGCGATTGTGATGCACAGCTGGCAAATGGCGTTCATCATCTCCGGTGTGCTGAGTTTTGCCTGGGCCATGGCGTGGCTGATCTTCTATAAACACCCGCGCGATCAGAAAAAGCTGTCTACCGAAGAACGTGACTACATTATCAATGGTCAGGAATCTCATCATCAGACCGACAACGGCAAGAAAATGTCCGTCTGGCAGATCCTGGGTACCCGTCAGTTCTGGGGTATCGCCCTGCCACGCTTCCTGGCGGAACCGGCCTGGGGTACGTTCAACGCCTGGATCCCGCTGTTCATGTTCAAAGTCTACGGCTTTAACCTGAAAGAGATCGCGATGTTCGCCTGGATGCCAATGCTGTTTGCAGACCTGGGCTGTATCGTCGGCGGCTACCTGCCACCGCTGTTCCAGCGCTGGTTTGGCGTGAACCTGATTGTGTCCCGTAAGATGGTGGTCACCATGGGCGCCCTGCTGATGATTGGCCCTGGCATGATTGGCCTGTTCACCAGTCCTTACGTGGCTATCGCCCTGCTGTGTATCGGGGGCTTTGCTCACCAGTCTCTGTCTGGCGCGCTGATTACGCTCTCGTCCGACGTGTTTGGTCGTAACGAAGTTGCCACCGCCAACGGTCTGACCGGGATGGCCGCCTGGACCGCAAGTACCCTGTTCGCCCTCGTGGTCGGCGCGCTGGCAGACACCATCGGCTTCAGCCCGCTGTTCGCGGTACTGGCCATCTTCGACCTGCTGGGCGCGGTGGTTATCTGGACGGTGCTGAAGAGTAAATCCGCCGAGGAACTGGCGAAAGAGTCCCTTGGGGGACCGGCGACGCAGAGTTAGCTTGTTGTGCCGGGTGGCGGCTCCGCCTTACCCGGCCTACAACACCCGATAAAACCGTAGGCCGGGTAAGCGTAGTGTATGACCGGATACATAGGTAACAGATCAGACCGGGA